>CAZSOM010000450.1:0-1501 GCA_964608295.1 uncultured Candidatus Cloacimonadota bacterium | reverse complement strand
ATGGATGTATCTTTTATTTCTATAACTAAAGTAATGCCTCATCTGATTAAATTTATGAATGAAAATACTAAATTAATGGCTTTAATTAAGCCTCAATTTGAGGTGGGACGTGAAAATATTGAAAAAGGTGGGATAGTTAAAAATCCTAAGAAGCACAAGATGGCCATAGATATGGTAGTAGAAAGTGCAACTGAATATGGATTAAAATTACATCAATGAAACCGAAATGGCAGTGGTAAAGGAGCAAGCAGATATAGTTTGGAAAAAGGTTAACAATTTTATAACTTATCTTAATAGAACAGTAAAGATAAGGTGTAAAAAAGACCAGATCAGGATACAATTATAACCAATAGAACAAATTTAACAAATAAAACCAATCCCAACCAATGAAACGTAGGTTTCTTATTTAACCAAACAAAACCGAGGTTTTTAATCATGGAAATAGAATGTGTCGGGAAAATATGTGAAAAGGGTAAGATCGCAATCGATCCCGCTCTCCTGTCTGAAATGAAAGTTGGTGCCAAAATCAGACTGAAAATCACGGTTCCTGAGAAAAAGCACAAAAGGAAGGCGACAAAGGACCTTAGCCCGGCTGCAAAGCAATTTCTAGAAATGCTGGATAATGCCCGATCCATCGGGGTTCCTGATGACCCGCAGGAAATTAGCCATTCTCGGCTGGCCGAAGAAAGGATGGAGGAGAAATTTCCATCAAGAGTTGAGTATGAAAGCGACATTTCTGAGGCATTATTGACAATTGCAGAACAGGACTGGAAGGATTGGGCGAATTCTGAAGAAGATATCTATGAGGAGTACAGACAATATGCTGAAAAAGGGTAGCATCTACCTGACAGAATTACTCTTTACTGATCAAAAGAAGAGTAAGATCAGACCGGTAGTGGTATTGCATCATGATGTTGTATATGACGATGTGATTGTCATGGCTATCTCTTCGGTTATATCTCGTCGCCCTTGTCAAAATACCATTCTCCTCTCGGCTTCGGATAACAGGTTTAAAGAAACAGGGCTTAAAAAAGAATCCGTTATCCTGACAAATCGTATTGTTACGTTAAACAGGAAGCGATTATTCCATCGGTTAGGTCGATTTTCTAATCAATATCTTGACGAAATAGACAGGAACATAGTTAACATTTTCCAAATCGGAATAACAAATTCAACAAATTCAACCACATTCATTCCCTATGGAAGACAAACTGTTGACGATGATGATGTATATTCAGTAGTTAAGACTCTACGTTCAGACTGGCTCACCACTGGCCCGAAGGTAGCGGAATTTGAACAGGAACTTGCTGGTTATGTGGACGCAAAATATGCGATAGCGGTAAGTAGTGGCACTGCTGCCCTGCACTGTGCCATGTATGCTCTGGGGATCGGCCCTGGCGATGAAGTCATTGTTTCTCCAATGACCTTTGCCTCAACAGCCAATTGTGTCGTTTATCAGGGAGGAACCCCCGTATTTGCCGATGTTGATCCAGATACACTT
>CAZSOM010000449.1:0-1505 GCA_964608295.1 uncultured Candidatus Cloacimonadota bacterium | reverse complement strand
AGAGTCTACTGCAAAAAAATCAATAGCCCTGCCTAGATCTCGGAATTGTTGGGCTAGAATGATCATTTGGTGGATGAGGTGTTTCCGTTCAATTCCACATAACGCACATTATCTTCGGCAACTTCTACAAGAATGAATACTCAATTTTAAAAAAAAGAATATGGCAATTGTGATTGATTGAATGGTCAAGTTTCCTTGATTACTTACATTAGCAATTTAGTCGAAAGAAAGAAGATCCGGCCCGCAATAGGTTGAAACTTATCATTATCGTTAGTACTAAACCTTTAGGTAATGCCTCATGCTATACTCAAAGTTAGTGTGAGGTTTATGTTATGCTTTTTGCACAACACACATAGGAGATTTCAATGGCAAAGTATGGGAGAGGATTGAATAGGGAACTCGTTTCTGCAGTGAACAGAGGAAAAATCTCTGAACCTTTCACAGTGAAAGATGTCAGGAAGTTGATCCGTAGGAGAGGTTGGGTGCCAGGACCAACAGATAACCACATAAATGTTACTCTTGCGAATGCTGCCAGCCAGGATCATAGCCTAACTTACAAAAAATATTTTGTCTCCTTAAGGAACGGAAAATATAAACTTAAGAATCAATATAGGGGAGAAGAATGGTTGTAAATAATTTCCAACGGAAAGGTTCTTCCAGCAATGCCCAAGTTGGTAATGATTTTGAAGAGAAAGTGATATCTTTCTTTACCTCACAAGGAATTATATTAAGAAAAAGTGTTGTTGTAGATATCGGAATCAATGATTACAAAAAACCACACAAATATGACCTTGGGAATCCAAGTGAGCGGATAATTATTGAGTGTAAATCACATACTTGGACATCTTCTGACAATGTTCCCAGCGCGAAGATTACAACATGGGATCAAGCAATGTTTTATTTTCACGCAACACCCAATTCATATAGAAAGATATTTGTTGTTCTTAAAGACCTCTCACTTAAGCGAAAAGAAACACTATGTGATTATTATCTACGTAGAAAAAGGCATTTAATTCCTGATGATGTGGAGATATGGGAGTATGACGAAATATCCCATTCTGCGATTTGTAAAAAAAGATAAATATCGGATAAAGGTTTGTGAAGATGGAATATGTTAAGGCTGAAATAGTTAATTTTAAGGATCATCCTAATTTAAACGAAAGATGGCTCCATACAAAAATAGAAGAAGACCCATCAATCATTGGTTTAGGAGATCTGTTGCTGAAGGATACTGAAAGGGTCCAACCTAGTGGTGGAAGGTTGGATCTGTTGTTATTTGACCCTGATAATAATCGTCGCTATGAGGTTGAAAAGATTGTAGAGGTCGAAGTAAATAAAGAAATTGGACCCTGGACAGTACTACAAGAAATTTCTGCTGGTGGTATGTATTTGGTTCCGGAAGAAGTCCAACCCGGACAATGGGCTTTTAAGGCTAAATCCGAAGACGATAGCTGCTATATCGCCACGTATGATGAGTTGGATGATGATTCAGACAACAGGATTAA
>CAZSOM010000448.1:0-1513 GCA_964608295.1 uncultured Candidatus Cloacimonadota bacterium | reverse complement strand
AGCCTGATTTCTTAATAAACAAGCAGGATGCTTGTACTACTTTGGACAAATCCAATTGAATTTTGCGCCAATAGTATATTGAGGTGCTGTAATGTGGTTAAGTGTTTAACTAACAATGCGTTATAATGGTCCGACCCCGATATTCCGAAGAAGGCTCGTGGACTCGCTTCGCTCTACATATGATATTGCGGCGCAGGTTATCCTAAACGTTGAACACAAAATACAAACAAAGAAGAAAAGTCGATGAAATGGATGAAAAAACTTTTAACAGAACCAATACCTTTGATAGGATAAAAAAATGAAACAGAAAAAAATGAAACAGAAAAAAATGAAACAGAAAAAAATATATATAATTGATGTAACAAATAGAGATGGAGTTCAGACTGCAAATTTAGGTTTGGCAAAACTTGAAAAAACAATGTTGAACATCTATTTGTCAAAAATGGGAATTTTTCAATCAGAATTTGGTTTTCCTGTAACAAACCACGAAACCAATTATCTTCAGGCAAACCTTCAGCTTTCCAAAGATGGAGTCATGAAGAATATGCGCTTAAGCGGTTGGGCACGAGCTGTATCCGAAGATGTTATTCTATCAAAAAAACTAGTTCCAGGTCTGGAATATATGAGTCTGTCCATGTCAACATCAGATCAGATGATTAAAAACAAATTTAAAGGACGTGTTGATAAAGCACAAATCATAAAAATGGCTACTGAATCAGTAACGGTAGCCAAAGAGCTTGGTATTAAAGGAATAGGTGTCAATGCAGAAGATGCATCAAGAAGCAATCTTGAGTATTTAATTGAATTTGCCAATGCAATGAAAGACGCAGGTGCCAACAGATTTAGATACTGTGATACTTTGGGGTTTGATGATCCTTTTACAATATATGAAAGAATTTCTCAAATTGCTAAAGAAACACAAATGGATATTGAACTGCATTGTCACAACGACCTGGGAATGGTTGTTGCAACAAGTATTGCAGGTGCAAAGGCATGTATTGACAACAATGTAAATGCATACATCAATACAACAATTAATGGAATGGGAGAAAGAGCTGGGAATGCAGACCTCGTATCAGTAATCCTTGCCTTAAAAAAATCCAGCGGCTTCGGGAATAACGACAAATATATTCTAGACGAAAAAATAGATCTTTCATGTGCATGGAAACTTGCAAAGTATGCATCTTATGCATTTGGCGTACCAATTCCAATCAATCAACCAGGAGTTGGACAAAATGCATTTGCACACGAATCAGGTATTCATGCAGATGGAGCTCTTAAAGATCGCAGAAACTATGAACTTTATGATTTTGAAGAACTTGGTAGAGGTGAACCGGAAATCATTGAAACAGGCAGACAGATTACTACTGGTGAATATGGTGGAATCAAGGGTTTCCGAAATGTTTACGGAGAACTTGAAGTCAGTTTTGAGTCTGAAGAAGCTGCAAAAGAAATATTAGAACTGGTGCGGTATGCAAATGTTCACACACAGAAGCCTTTGAGTAATGATGAA
>CAZSOM010000447.1:0-1514 GCA_964608295.1 uncultured Candidatus Cloacimonadota bacterium | reverse complement strand
CGGCTGAACCTGAGATGATTAAGGCGTTTCGTGACACATGGGAGCTTGGAATTCACTCTTTCCTTACATATATTAGGGACAGATTATTGCTTGCTAAAGAGTTATTACATGAGACTGGTTGTATATTTATCCAGATTTCTGATGAGAATGTGCACCATATAAGAGAGCTTATGGATGAAGTCTTTGGAAATGAAAACTTTGTTTCAAGAATAACATTTCAAAAGATTTATTATAGGGGTTCAAACTTTATAGACAATGTAGCAGACTATCTACTGATTTATTCAAAATCTAAAGAGCAAGTAAAAATACTACCTCTTTTTAGAGAGCTTTCTGAAAAAGAACTATTTAAAAAATATAACTCAAAAGAAGTAAACGGGAAAATAGTTAATTTAAAATCTATCGAAGATTTTGATAAAGATTTATGCTTTATGCACGACAATTTACTTTCACCAGGATCATCATCTGAAGTTGTCGAGATTGAGTTTGAAGGGAAAATGTATACACCTGATTCAAATTATCATTGGAAAACGTCAAAAGAAGGATTACAGAAACTAAAAAAGAATGATAGACTTGTAAGAATTGGTTCTTGGTTAAAATATAAGAGAAAGCCTGGAGATTTTCCTTTTACTAATTTTAATAACATTTGGACAGATACTGTACCAAGTACTTTTGCAGAGAAAAAGACTTATGTCGTTCAGACTTATTCTAAAGTTATTAAGCGATGTATGTTAATGACAACAGATCCCGGAGATTTGGTTTTAGATATTACTTGTGGTAGTGGGACAACTGCATTTGTTGCTGAACAATGGGGTAGGAGATGGATAACATGTGACACAAGCAGAGTAGCTTTAACTCTTGCTAAACAGAGATTAATGACATCAATATTCGATTATTACGAATTGGCACATCCAAATGAAGGAGTTGGTAGTGGGTTTAAATACAAAGTTGCTACACATTTAACTCTCAAATGTATTGCTAACAACGAACCTCCATCTACAGAGACCCTATATGATCAGCCATTGCATGACAGAAAAAAAGCAAGGGTGACTGGTCCATTTACGGTTGAAGCAGTGCCAGCACCTTATGTAGCAAGCTTTGAGGAAATTGAGGGAAACACACAAGAAGCTGACAGCTCATTGGCAAGAACAGGTGAGACACTTAGACAAGAGGAATGGAGACAGGAACTGCTCAAAACTGGAGTTCGAGGAAAGAACGGACAGATGATGATGTTTAGTCGGGTAGAACCATTAGCAGGTACAAATTACATACAAGCTGAAGCAGAAACTAAGTGGAGCAATGCAGGAGCTGACAATGTTAATGAGGAACCACCTGATTGGAAGCCACAAAAAGTATATGTAGTATTTGGCCCTGAGTTTGCTCCTTTAGAAAGGCGGAAGGTTGAAAGTGCTGTTGATGAAGCAAAGTTCCTCAAACCGGATATTTTACTATTCTGTGCATTCCAGTTTGATGAGGATGCAGCCAAAGATATTGATGAAACTCCAGAAAAAGAACAT
>CAZSOM010000446.1:0-1514 GCA_964608295.1 uncultured Candidatus Cloacimonadota bacterium | reverse complement strand
TATCTCTTTATAGACCCACCTTTTGGTGCGAATATAATGTATTCTGAATTGAGTTTTTTATGGGAAGCATGGCTTGGGATACTAACAAACAACTGGAATGAAGCCATACAGAACAAAACGCAGAAAAAGACCATTGACGACTACAGGCATTTGATGACTGAGTCTTTCCGGGAGGCTTACCGTATTTTGAAGCCAAGTCATTGGATGACAGTTGAGTTTTCAAACACCAGAGCAAGTGTTTGGAACAGCATTCAGACGGCCTTGCAGGAAGTTGGTTTTGTTGTTGCCAATGTTTCCATTTTAGATAAAAAGCATGGTGGTATTAAGGCTATGACAAATCTCACAAATGTTAAGCAAGACTTGGTTATTTCAGCTTATAAATCAAATGGTGGTCTTGAGGAAAGATTTGAAAAAGAAGCAGAAACAGAAGAAGGCGTATGGGATTTTATTCGGACCCATCTTAAATATTTACCTGTCTTCAAGGGCAAAACTGGTTTGGCTGAATTCATTCCAGAGCGAGACCCAAGGATTTTATACGACCAACTCATAGCTTTTTATGTTCGCCACGGAATCCCAGTACCCATTTCCAGTACAGAATTCCAGGCAGGCTTGCGAGAGAAATTTTCCGAGAGAGATGGTATGTATTTTTTACCGGATCAGGCTGGAGAATATGATCGCAAACGAATGCTGGTCAAGGAGTTTGTTGAAGCAAAATTGTTTGTTGACGATGAGGCAAGTGCAATACAGTGGCTTCGCCAACAGCTTATGAAAAAGCCACAAACTTATCAGGAAATACAACCACAATTTATGCAGCAAATCAGTGGCTGGAACAAAAATGAGCAGTTACTGGAACTGTCAAAAATGCTGGAAGATAACTTCCTTAGATATGACGGCAAAGGTGATGTCCCCAGCCAGATACACAGCTATCTATCGACGGATTATCATGACTTGCGGAATAAACAAAAAGACGACCCGGCATTGAAGGCTAAAGGTAAAGACCGTTGGTATGTACCGGATCCAAACAAGGAAGCTGACCTTGAAAAGAAACGCGAAAAAGCATTATTAAAAGAGTTTGAAGAATATCGTCAGGCTACGCAGAAAAAGCTGAAAGTCTTCCGCTTAGAGGCCGTCCGTGCCGGCTTTAAGAAAGCCTACCAGGACAGGGATTACCAGACAATTATCGATATCGCAGAAAAGATCCCCGAAGCAAGCCTACAGGAAGACCAGAAACTATTAATGTGGTACGACCAGGCAGTAACCAGGACAGGAGGACAGTAGTGAACTGGGTTTATGTTATACCACATTTTAGAGACTTCTTGGGCAATCTTGAATTGACACAGGCTCAAAGAGATGATGCAGAGACAAAGTCTAAAAGCGTAGGAAACTGTCTCTACTCTGCTTATTATGGTAACACATATAGTTCCAGTTCACCGAAAAGAATTATCGTTGGGTCTTACGGCAAGAGGACGGCCATTAGGCCTCCATCTGATATTGACATGCTTTTTATTTTGCCA
>CAZSOM010000445.1:0-1518 GCA_964608295.1 uncultured Candidatus Cloacimonadota bacterium | reverse complement strand
AGATAAAAATATAAAATCAATTTTGTCTAAGGAAGGTAATTCTTTAATCATTCCTAAGTATTCATCTTTACAAAATACATTTTTATATCATCATTTTCTCTTTTATATCTTTCTTCTCTTTCTATAAATATAAACTCTTCTTTCAATAATTCGTAGGTATGCTGAGATACGTTGATTTCCATAGGCTCTGAAAAACTTTCCATTCTAGAAGCAATATTGATCGTGTCACCAAATACATCATAGGCGTATTTTGTAATTCCAACTACTCCCCCTATTACATCACCAGAATTTATTCCAAATCTCATCTCCCATTTTATCTGCTTTTCTCGATTCCTCTCCGCAAGCCATTCTCTCATCTCAATTGCTGCCAGAACAATATTTTTACAAGGTTTCTCTTTATTATTTTTCATACCACAAATAGCCATGTAACAGTCACCTATAGTTTTTATTCTTTCTATGTCGTATTTCCTAGATATTCTATCAAAACCTGTAAATATTTGATTTAATTCTTCAATTATTTCCTCTGGCGGCATTGACTCTGCCTTTTTTGTAAAACCAACTACATCAGCAAACATCACACTATTATTTTTAGACAATACTGGCGTAACTTTGCCTTCTCTTTTTAGCTCATCCGCTACATTTTTTGGCAAAACATTTAATAAAAGTTCTTCACTCTTCTCTTTTTCTATTTTTAGTTCTCTTGTTCTATCTTCAACTAAATTTTCTAATTCAAACTGTCTTTTCTGATATCTTTGAATATTTGCTCTATATATTAATAAAATTAATAATAAACAAACTAATACAACTATTACATAAAACAATACAGTTTGATAAAAAAACGGCTTCTGAGAAATCCTTACTGATACATTTTCTATATTCCACAAATTATCGTTGTTTGCTGCTTTCACTCGAAATACATAATCCCCTGGCTTTAAATTTGTATAGGTTGCCTGTCTTTTATCCGTTTTATCAGACCACTCTTTATCAAACCCTTCCAGTTTATACATAAATCTTACTTTTTCCGGTATTACAAAACTCAAAGCAGTAAAATCAATTACAATTCTTTTATTTCCTGGCTTTATATCTATTTCTTTATCTCTTACTACTCTATTTCCGTCTAGCCATATATCTTCTATTTTAACTATAGGTCGAACGGTATTTGTATTTACTCCATCTGGATCTAAATTCGCTACTCCATCATTTGTTGCAAACCAAAGATTTTGTTCACTGTCTACACTGCTCCATGACGTAGCACTCATCCCAGATGTCAATCCATCTTTTGTATCATACTTTTCAAATTTCCTATAACCTATCCCATTCACAATGTTCGTTTTCAGTCGTTTTCCATCAGCTTTAAGTATCATAGATGTGGTAACAATCCAATAATTCTCAACTTCATCACCAATTATTTGGGATACAGTTTCTTCTGGCAAACCATCTGATACTCCATAATTATATATTATACCATTACTAATAAGATCAATTGTTTCTCCTTGATATAAACTCATATCTCCAAAG
>CAZSOM010000444.1:0-1523 GCA_964608295.1 uncultured Candidatus Cloacimonadota bacterium | reverse complement strand
AGAAGTCTATGAAAAAAACGAATGGTATTCAAAACCTATAAAGCAAATTACCAATAAAAATGGTGAAGATCTTGTAATTAATATTAAAATTTGTGATGAGATTATCTATTTATCGGTATGGGAAATTCAAGTTGGAAAGACTTCTCTATATTTATTGGATACAGATCTACCTCAAAACAAAATCCAAAATAGACGGATCACCGATTACCTATATGTTTCCGACCGCAAAATGAGACTATTACAGGAAATTGTATTAGCTTTCGGTTCGATAAAACTGATCGAAGAATTGGGAATGCAGCCAACAGTTTATCATTTAAATGAAGGACATTCAGCTTTTCTAATAATTAAGAGATTGAATAATCTTATGAATTCAAAGGGTTTTTCGTTTGATATGGCTAGAGAATTCATTCGTCTCAGTACGATTTTTACAACTCATACTCCAGTTCCAGCCGGGAATGAAGCATTTGACATGGAACTTGTACAAAAATATCTAGAAGAAGATATTAAAGCACTCAACATGAGCTTTGAGCAATTTGCCGATTTAGCAAAAACAAGTACTGGTACTGAGTTTTCTCTATCTGTATTAGCAATCAAATTTGCAAAACATATTAATGGTGTTTCCAAGCTTCACAGTATTGTTTCCAAGGAAATGTGGCATCCGATCTATCCTGATATTTATGAAGATGAAATGCCAATTGATGCTATAACGAACGGTGTCCATATTCATAGTTGGATTAGCAGGCAAATATCCAGGCTTTTTGATAGATATATTGGTGCTGATCACGAACATAGTGCTGACGAAGTGAATATTTGGAAAAACATTCTGTTCATCCCCGATATTGAAATATGGGAAGCTCATCAACAACGAAAACAGCAGATGATCACATTTATTAGATATAGAAAACATGAAAGTTTAATTTATAAAAGTACTGAAATTACTAAAGGTGATAAAATCAAGAATACTCTCTCTCCAAATAAGTTGATTATTGGATTTGCCAGAAGATTTGCAACATACAAACGAGCTAATCTGATCCTGAAAGATAAGGAAAGATTGTTAAGAATGATTTTGGATCCCGATAGACCAATCCAGTTTGTTTTTGCCGGTAAAGCTCATCCAGCTGATGATTTGGGCAAAACGATGATCAAAGAACTCATAGATTTTGCTAAAGAGAACCAGGTGGAAGACAGCTTTGTTTTTATTGAAGACTATAATATAAATGTTGCCCGACATATTGTTCAGGGTGTGGATGTATGGTTGAATAATCCAATAAAACCAAAAGAAGCCAGTGGGACTTCCGGCATGAAAGCCGGAATGAACGGAGTATTAAATTTAAGTGTGTTAGATGGTTGGTGGCCGGAATGTTATAATCCCAAAAATGGCTGGTCAATAACAGCAGGTACAGAACAGACAGATAATGAGATAAGAGATCAACTCGATGCAAACGAGATTTATGACATTTTAGAGAATGAGATTGCACCAACTTACTACAACCGCGATAAAAATAGAATTCCAGTACAATGGA
>CAZSOM010000443.1:0-1525 GCA_964608295.1 uncultured Candidatus Cloacimonadota bacterium | reverse complement strand
GTGTCCATTATGCACCGGATTGAACGAGCCGCCCAATAATCCAATTTTCATTATTACATCTTTTCTAAGGCTGAAGTAATTCTCTTTGCTTCTTCCGATTGTGGATAACGATTAATTAGTTTCTGTCCTGTGATTTTCGCATTATCTATATCTTTTCGTGCGAGATATATTTTTGTAGCATAATATAGAGACATTCTATCGGGCTCATTGTTGTTTCCCAGGTTTATGATTTCATCAAAATACATCAGAGCACCACTGTAGTCGAACAATTTATAATATGCATAACCGTTGTAGTATTTCTTCATCAGCAGCTTATATCGGCATTTTTGAATGTAGCTTATAGCCTCTTTTTTCTGACTGTCAAAGGGGAATTTTTCAATAAATGTTTCAAAAGCAGAAATGGCTCTGTTGGTTTCTTCCTGTGTGTAATGAGGAGATAAAGTTTCATTGAAATAGCATATTCCAAGTTGGAAATAAGCCCTTCCAATGTCTTTATAATCAGTGAAAAGCCTGATTAATTCTCCATATTCAAATCTTGCCTCTATAAATTTATTCTGGTTAAAATAGCAGTCAGCCAATTTCATTTGAGCCACAGGAGTATGAACAGAATTACGTTCAAAGACAACTTCAGAATAATAGGGGATCGCTTTGCTGTATTTTCCTTTATCAAATAAGTCGTTGGCAATCTCCATCTTTTTTTCGACTGGCATTGTCTTTGACATTTTGTTACCGCTGCATCCAAACAGAACTAACAAAACAATTATCAAGACTAATATTTTTTTCACATTTTACTCCGGTTTAGGCATTCTCAAAAAATGCTTTATAAGCTTTGTAGGATGAATAGACGTCAGCTTTACTGGTGAGTTCATAAAGTGAATGCATTCCCAGAACACCAGGTCCGCAATCAATTACTTCAGATCCATGTTCTGCCATGAATTTAGCAATTGTACCACCACCGCCTTCATCTACTTTACCTAAAGCGCCTGTTTGCCAACTTATATTATTTTTATTGTAAATATCAATTATTTTAGCATTAAATTCTGCATTTGCATCACTCGATCCGCCTTTACCACCGCTTCCGGTAAATTTAGTTACACTCACACCAAATCCAATATGTACAGCATTCTCTTTTTCATGAACACTTGGGAAATTTGGATTGATGCCTGCATTCACATCGGCAGAAAGAACCTGACTGTTTATCAGAGTTTTTCTAAGAGTAGAACTATCAAAAGCTTCACCATTATGTTTGAGTAGATCAGCGATAAAATCGATAATGAAGATTGATTTTGCTCCTGTGTTTCCATCGCTGCCAATTTCTTCTTTATCGGCAAGATACACGATTGCAGTTTTTTCCAATTTATCTGTAGCATCAAATAAAGCGCAGGCAGAAGTATAGGCGCAAATTCTATCATCTTGACCATAACCAAGCACCATGCTTCTATCAAGACCAGCATCACGAGCTTTTCCTGCAGGTACGATCTCGATCTCAGCACTTAAAAAATCTGCTTCGGTAATCCCGTATTTT
>CAZSOM010000442.1:0-1525 GCA_964608295.1 uncultured Candidatus Cloacimonadota bacterium | reverse complement strand
AGAAGGAATTCACATCTATCTTACTGAGATCAATCTCACTTTTAAGAACGGTCTGACTGTGGGAGAAAATGTTGTAATTGATACAAGAATGATAAAAGCAAACAGGGCAACATCAATCTGGAAACAGGAAATTTTCAATAGTGCAGGCAAACTTTGTAATATAGCAATTGTAAGAGGTGTCTTTATCAAGTCAGGGAAACCCTTCAGAATATCAAAAAAACTTTTTGAAGATTATAAGAAATTCATCCAGCCGGAGTAACTGCATACTCAATTTGAAGTTATAGTAGTAGTAGTGTTGCCAAACCTAAGAATGTAGCAAAACCACCTATATCCGTCAGCATTGTGATTATCACGCTGGAAGCTAAGGCTGGATCGATCTTCAATGTTTTCATTATTACCGGAATTGATGAACCGATAAGCCCGGCAATAAACATATTACAGACCATTGATATACCAAGTACTACACCTAAGAGAATGTCTCCTTTCAGCAGATAAGCAATTAACATGGCAACTGTACCTATCAAGAACCCGTTAATAATTCCAACTGTGATCTCTTTTACTATTGCTCTGTAAGTATTATGAAGAGTGAGTTCACCTAAGGCAATTCCACGGGTGATAACTGTGAGAGTTTGAGTACCAGAGTTTCCACCCAATCCTGCCACAATGGGCATAAGAACAGCAAGTATAGATAGTTCTTTTATCGTTCCTTCAAAAATGCCTACTACACTGGAAACCAGCAGAGCTGTAAAAAGATTCAAGGTAAGCCAGGGCAATCTTTTCCGAACAGAACTGAGAGGTGATGTAAAAACTTTATCCTCATTATCCAAACCCACCATTTTATAAACATCTTCCGAAGCCTCTTCGTCAATTACATCTAGTATATCATCAACTGTGATCCTGCCGAGTAAATGATTTTCACTATCAACCACAGGTAAAATATAAATATCATACTTACGGAAGATCTTTGCTACCTCTTCCTGGTCCATCTCAACAGGAGCTGAGATTACATCTTTATCCATAATATCCAAAGCTTTCATTTCAGCTTTGCAAAGCAGTAATTTAGAGGCTTCGAGGATACCAATTAATTTGTTTTCTACATCGGTAACAAAAATGTAATACAACTTCTCTACATCATCATAATTTGCCCGAATATAATCGATCATTTCAACCCGATTCATCTCCTTATTTACGGTGATGATCTCTGTCTGCATGATACCACCGGCGGTATCTTCATCATATACCAGAAGTTGTTTTATCTCTTCAGAATCTTCTTTATCTATTTTTTTAAGAACGTCTTCAAGCTGATGGTCTGCCAGTTCAGCCGCAATATCCGCAGCCTCGTCGGAATCCATTTCATCCATGATCTCAACTAAACGCTTCTGTTGTATGTTTTCCAGAACATCTTCTCTAAGTTCATCATGCAGATCATTGATCACGTCTGAGGCAAGTTCTGATGAAAGAAATGAAAAAGCTTTAACCTGGTATTCAGCCGGAAGTTCATTGATGATCTGGGCAGCATCACCCG
>CAZSOM010000441.1:0-1541 GCA_964608295.1 uncultured Candidatus Cloacimonadota bacterium | reverse complement strand
TTATATCCACGATAACTTCCACAACGTCATGCAAAGCAGAACCGAAGCCACCGACATATTTCTGGCAAACAACACTGAAATGGTGGAACCAGGACCACCATCAAGATTTCGTCTCGGACTATATGTTGAAAGCGAAGTTGACGAAGGATTTTCATTGAAATTCGACCCATCCTTTGAATCTGAAATTTACCTACCAAATACAAAAGAACGCTGGAAACTTATCATAACAGGCAAAGAAATTGACGAAATGCCGGATACTAAACCATCAGAACGAAAGAAAGGGTTCTCGGCCGCAATTCAAAAAAACATCAAAGATCTTCCCATTAAACTCGATGCAGGTGTTCGGATTCAATGGTTACCTGAAGGATTCTTAAAGCTCAGTTGGCGCACCCTTTGGAGGGCGGGAAACTGGAGCATCATCCCAAGCCAAAAATGCTTCTACGAAACTGATGAAGGCTTCGGAGAAGTTACGGCACTATCAACATATCTTTGCTTTGGAGAAAAATTGAGAGGAACAATCGGAACTGTTTCAGCCGTGCGCTGGACTGAAAACACCGATGGAGTGGAATGGTCACATAGCTTACGCCTAGGACATATTAGCGAATCTATCGAAAAAGATTACAGGAAGAATAGAATCAAAATGGAAGATACAGCTCGCGGAGTAGGAATAAAAATCGCTGTATATGGACACAAGAGCGGCATAGGTATAGTAGATCGTTATCGGTTAACCTTTATTCACCGTAAGCCTGTATACAAACAATGGGTCTATTTAGAGATTGCACCTGAAGTTCAGTGGCAAAATGAATACAACTGGGATGCTGAATATACCCTACGTATCGGATTCGACATACTCTTCTGGGGAACAAAAGATCGGTAATACTCCGTCATGATCAATATGACTGGCGCAGAAAATAATTGTTATTGTAACTGCGGTCGTAAGACCGTGGAGAATATATACCCAACACTCCATCTTGGCCCATCCATATTATTACTCACGTAGAATAACCCGTCATAAAACAATAACTCGGCACAAGAAGTACATTACGGCAAAAACGGTTTCTTAAACACTTCATGAAAATCGTATAAATTTTTGAAATCATCGCGCGTATCTTCGTCGGTTTTTCCAAGCTCACCAACATCAACTAAATTAAAGACAATCTCTCCAAAATCTTCGGTTCTTTCAATTCCCCAGCTGTTAAAAACCTTCAGAGTAATAGGGCCAAACTCTTTCAAAGCATATTTACGAATACCTTCCGCCAACTCCTGCCCTGAAACATGTCTATCAGGACCTTTGTCAGGCTTCTTAAGATTCTTTATTGTCTGATCCAGAGCCTCACGCATAAAAACATACGCCTCTATATCGTAACGTTCATCTTTAGCACATATCTCTTTCACTATATCTATAAATGCTGTTTCCCTCATTTTTAACTCCTTATAATTTTTACCGTAAAACCTTTCTCCTGGATGATTTATAGCATGAGCCATCCTAGAGAACAGCTAACGCTACATACCCCCCTGTTTTCCTATTTCAGCTTTTCAGT
>CAZSOM010000440.1:0-1549 GCA_964608295.1 uncultured Candidatus Cloacimonadota bacterium | reverse complement strand
CATCCAGCATTCCCTTTATGTTTGAATAGGGAATATTATCTGCATCAATAAGTACGGCTAATTTTAAATCGTTTTCTTCTCTCATATTCTGCCACCCGGTTTGTATCCTTTAATATCTTTTTTAAGAATTTCTGTGTAATATGCCAGAGATGTTAGTTAACTCTCTTCTATTACTGTCTCATCTTTAGTAGTTTCTTCATCTTCACTGTTAGCTTCTGGGTTTTCTTCATCGATACCGGCAGCTCTATTTAACTTTTTCAGACGTTTAGCTTCTTTCTTCTTTTTTTTTGCTTGTTCTCTTTGATATTTTTCATATGAGTATTTATTCTTTGCCATTTTTCATCCCTTTAGTTTTTTTTTGAAGATTAAATCTGAGATTCTTCCTGAAGAGCAACGTGAGAGATTCATCAGAAAGACAGATTTTATACTCCCTTCCTCCTAATTTAAGGTGAAGGGTTGGTGATGAGGTTCTATTCATTCAAAAATGTTCGAACCAAATTTACACATACATGATAACGATATTCTTTATCAGAACGGAGATCAGATATTGGAGTGATCTCCATATTAAGGTATTCATCCACCTTTTCAAAATCTATCTCAATCAGCTTTTTTCCCATAATATATTCTTCTACTTTAAATAACCTGCGTGGATATTCATTTAAACTTCCCACAGCCAGTTTGATATTCATTATCTTTTCATTTTCTACTTTCTTCAAGCCAGCAATAGCAACTTTGGCTATTGCCAGAGAATTTCGTGATCCTACCTTTTTATAGAAAGTTTGATATTTTTGTTCAGCATTTTTGGCAACAATTATTTTGGTTATCAGTTCATTATTGTTCATTACATTTTTTTTATACCCGATGAAGAAATCTTTCAAGTAAACTTCACGACATGATGTTTTTGAACAGATTTCAAGTTTAGCATCTAAAGCCAATAAGATCGGGATCACATCAGCGGTGGGAGAGCCATTGGCAATATTACCACCGATCGTAGCAGAAGTTTGGAGGAGGGGCGATGCAAAATTTAATAATGAGTTGTGTATAAGAGGAAGATTCTTCTTGATTATACGTGATTCAATAATGTCTCTGAAGTTAGTTGTGGAGCCAATTATTATAGAGTTATCTTTTTCTTTGATACCGGAAAGTTCCTTTAAATCATTTATAAAGATGATGTTTGGATTGCGAATTATTCCGTTTTTTATTTGAACGTTAATGTCGGTTCCACCTGCCAGTAATAAATATTTTTCCTTATCGTCTAATGCATCAAAAAGATTATCTAAATCTTTTGGTTTAATAAATTTCATGATAATATCCTTATCTTCATTATTAATTTACAATGTTGCAATTTCCATTCCCAAGGATTATCTATTTTGCTCTTTCACAAGCCAACATTACCGATTCAAATATTTTTACATAACCTGTACAACGGCAGATATTTCCTGACAGTGCATTTTTAATTTTTTCCAGGTTTTTCTCTCCATCATTTTTTACATAGTAGTAGGAACTCACAAAAAAACCGGGGAAACAAAATCCGCATTGTACTGCGTTT
>CAZSOM010000439.1:0-1554 GCA_964608295.1 uncultured Candidatus Cloacimonadota bacterium | reverse complement strand
AAGATTGCAAGGCAGTGGGTTGGTATATTGATGATTTTAACCGTGCACAGATCAGTATAAATTTAACGAATTATAATGTCACACCTGCTCATGTGGTCCTGGATAAAGTTCGTGAACTAGCTTTAGCAAAAGGATTGCAAGTAACGGGAAGTGAACTGGTAGGTCTTCTTCCTAAAGCTGCAATATTAGAATCAGGAAAATATTATCTGAAAAAAATGGGTGAAAGTGCTGGTATTCCGGAGCGTATGATCATTGAAACCGCTGTTCAGAGTATGGGTTTAGAAGACGTAGCAGAATTTGATATGGATAAGAAAGTTATTGAATACGCTATTTCCAAAGAAGATGACTTGGTTAATATGACGATATCAGAATTTTGCGATGAACTTTCAACTGACTCACCTGCTCCTGGTGGTGGAAGTGTTGCAGCACTATGTTCAGCTATGTCTGGTGCACTTAGTGCAATGGTTTCTAATCTCACTTTTAGTAAGAAGGGATATGAAAAAGTTTGGGATGAAGTAAAAGAATTGTCCGAGATTGGGCAGAACATTAAAGAACGTTCACTGATTGCAATAGATAAAGATACACAAGCATTTTATGACATGATGGATGCTGCAAGATTACCAAAGAAAACAGATGTGGAGATAAAAAATCGAAATGTAGCGATCCAGGAAACAACTAAAAAGGCTATTCTGGTTCCATTAGAAACTTTGGAAATTGCTTTAGAAGCTGCTAAGTTGGCAGCACAAATATCTAAAATTGGAAACACAAACGCTTTATCTGATGCTGGTGTAGCGGCAATCACAGCTAATGCAGCAGCAAAAAGTGCATATCTGAATGTGAAGATAAATATGGGAAGCATTGAGGACGAAACATTCAAGTTTGATATCCTCACAAAAGCTGATTCACTTCTGGAAAAAGTAAATAATATTGCTTTGAAAGTGGAAAAAGAAATTAAAGGAAAAGTGTAGATCATCTCTTGCAGATACTAAAAAATCTCTGTAGGTTAATTGAATATGGAAAATATAAGAAATCTAATTGAACTAATGCAATCGGCAATTTCACCGATAGTTCTTATTTCAGGTGTTGGATTATTACTGCTTTCCGTCACAAACCGTTTGGGTCGTGCTATTGATCGCTCCAGGTTTCTGGTACAAGAAATTGAAGCAGGGAATGATACAGAAAAAAAACATATCCAGATAAGAATTCTGTATCGACGAAGTAAAATTTTGAGGGCATCGATCACTTCAATTTCTCTTACAATATTTTTTGCCAGTTTAATGATCCTTATACTGTTCTTAGGTTATTTCACCCAATTGGATATCTCTTTCTTTTTCATTACTCTTTTTGTGTTGGCAATTGTCAGTTTGATTTTGGGAATAATCTTTTTTGTTATGGATGTTGCAGTTAGTCTTAAAGCACTTAACATCCAAGTATCTGAGCATTTTTAATGAAATACAAACATTTATTCGGACCTGTTCAGTTGAATACACTTGATAGATCTGGAACTGAAAGTTGGTTAGAACCAGCTTCTAAAAAAAAGTTAGAAGAAATTGC
>CAZSOM010000438.1:0-1555 GCA_964608295.1 uncultured Candidatus Cloacimonadota bacterium | reverse complement strand
ACAGAATTTGAATGGCATCAGAGCAATTTTTTTCCCGGAATGTTCTGGTGTGCCGGAATTCATCCCTACTATGATGAATCAGCTGAAAGTGATTTCGACACTTTGATAAAACTCTGTGATGAAAAGCAGATCATTGCCATAGGTGAAATTGGTCTGGATAAGCGAAAAGACAATTTCGAGTGGCAGAAAAAAATGTTGTTGAAACAGTTGGATCTAGCAAAGAATTATGATCTTCCCGTTGTTTTTCATAATGTACGCCAGTACTATAAAATGCATAAAATCCTAAAAGATAATTTCCCGAAAATCCGCGGAATTCAACATTCATTTAAGGGTTCACAAGAAATTTTTGATGTTTATAAAAATTACGATATGGCTTTTTCTATGTGTGGTAAATTGCCTAAAGATAAAGTTATACGCTCAATCATAAAACATGGATTTTATCTTTATGAAACAGATGCTCCCTATCAGAAACCGGTAGAATTGGTTGATGAATTCAATCACCTTAAAAACCTGTTGTGGACAGTTAAAAAAATATCAGAAATAACTAAGGTCGATGAGTTGAAATTGGAAAGTAGACAGAAACATTGTTTTGAACAGATTTTTGGAAAAATATTATAGGATAAGTTATGGAACAATTTTCAAGAACCTCACTTTTATTCGGTGATGAAGCTATAGAGATTTTTCAAAAAACAAGAGTTGCTGTGATGGGACTGGGTGGTGTTGGTAGTTATGCTGCCGAAGCTCTTGCCAGAAGTGGTATCGGTTCGATATTGCTGGTTGATTTTGATACTATTAGTCTCTCCAATTTAAACAGGCAACTTCCAGCATTACACAGCACAATTGGCAAACTAAAAACTGAAACAATGCGAGATAGATTATTGGATATTAATCCATATTTGAAAATTGATATTTATTCTGATTTCTGTGCTCAGGAATCACGTGATTTCTTACTTGAAAACGTTGATTTCGTAGTTGATGCAATTGATAGTTTAGGACCTAAAGCTAGCCTTTTGGAAGCATGTGTTAACAAAAAGATTCCTGTGATCTCTTCTATGGGAGCAGCCAGCAGATTTGATCCAGCTAAGATTGAGCTGGTTGACATTTCTAAAAGCCGGATCTGCCCATTAGCTAAGAAAGTTCGTAAATATCTGCATCGCAGAGGAATAGAAAAAGGTATTCCAGTTGTTTATTCTTTTGAAAAACCAATTCCGCAATTTGACCATGATGCTGGTGCGGAAGCAGAATGGGTTTCAGGGCGAGGACGAAAGAGAGGAACACTTGGATCAGTTGTTTATTTACCGGCAATTATGGGGATGTGGGCTGCCAGTTATGTGTTGAGGAATTTGGCAGGGAAAACATAAGTTAATTATCAATAAATGTCTCTTCCTGAATATACTTCTCAGGAATTTGTTTTTTTGCTTTTGCACCCAGAGCTTCTATTCTTTTGGCACGTGAAATGAGATTTCCTGAACCCGTGGAGAGTTTTTTCACAGCTTCATCATAAGCACCTTGAGTTCTTTTCAAATTTACATCAATCTTTTCAAGATCATCAATG
>CAZSOM010000437.1:0-1561 GCA_964608295.1 uncultured Candidatus Cloacimonadota bacterium | reverse complement strand
TTTGCTGGTTGTATGTGCTTCATCTGGATGAGCCGGACGCTTACGCGTGTATAATTTCTTTGTTGCTTTTTTCATTTTCTTAAGAATCTCTCAAATTCATGCAGATCTTCCTGGTTGATAATTGCCGTAATCAGAACACCTTCTTCCAGATACTCGGTAGATCCTATCTGTCCAAGTTTATGAAGCAAATTTACAACTTTCTGTTCCGTATGTGGAATTAGAAGAATATATTCATCAGCACTATGTAACTCATCATCAACTCTTTGCAGAAATTTGTCAATGTTCTCACCGTTTTTAGCTGAAATCAAAATCGAATTTTCATGAGCTTTTAAGTAGAACTTCATTTTAATTCTGTCAGAAGTATCAGCTTTGTTCAGAATCATAAATTGTGGAATTTCATCTGCCTCGATCTGTTTAAGAACTTTTTGAACTTCATCAATATACAATGGGAAAAGTTCATCTGAAGAATCAATCACATGTAAAAGCAGATCGGCATCAACCACATCTTTTAGAGTTGCCCGAAATGAAGCAACCAAATGATGAGGTAAGTTGGAAATGAATCCCACTGTATCTGATAGAATCATATCACGACCTTTGGAAAGAGCTAACTTACGGGTAGTTGTGGAAAGAGTGGCAAAAAGTTTATCTTCCACCAATACTCCAGCATCCGTCAACCTATTGAAAAGTGTAGATTTCCCAGCATTTGTGTAGCCGACTAAACACACTTTTTTTACCTTTTCCCGTAGTTTACCCTGAGTTTCTTTATGTAAAAAGACTTTATTCAACTCAGCTTTCACTTTAGCAATTTCCCTGCGAATAATCCTTTTATCAATCTCGATCTGCTTCTCACCCATTCCACGTCCGGTTCCACTGCTCCCTGCAGCTTGACCTTTTTCTCGATCAAGATGACTCCACAGTCTTTTCAAGCGTGGAAGCTGATATTGCAACTCAGCCAGTTTCACCTGTAATTGTGCTTCTCTTGTTCTGGCATGATTATGAAATATATTCAGGATTACCTCGGTTCGATCTATCGCATCCATCTCGAATTCTTTCTCAATGTTCCTGCCCTGGCTGGGAGATAGTTCATTATCAAAAATGATAAGACCCGGATTTTCTTCACTTGTTTCACTAAGAGCTTCTGCCAGAAATCCTTTTCCAATGTAGAATGCTTTATCTGGTTTCTGCCGTTTTTGAATGAATTTTCCCACAACTTCGAAACCGGCTGTATCCGCTAATCTTTCCAATTCATCCAAAGATAATTTTTTCTTTTCAAAATCACTTGGGTGCATACAAACACCCACTAAAATTGCTTTATTCATATTTAATATTTTACCCATATTACCTCTTATTTATTAACCTTATCAGGATTTCTTTTAATGAAATTCCAAGCTTAATCCTGCCAAAGTTTCTATCACTTTTTCATTCACTCAACCTTGACATTACTAGTTGCAAGAAATCTTGAAAGAAGCGATGGCAAGGATTATAATCCCGGTTCCCACTTCGAAAAGCAGGAACCGGATTGTGCTATTCGGCTAAGTGCCGAACCTCTTAGTAAATTCTG
>CAZSOM010000436.1:0-1564 GCA_964608295.1 uncultured Candidatus Cloacimonadota bacterium | reverse complement strand
TGTGAAATTCAGTTTGACATAAAGCCCCAAATTGAAATGTGTTTTAATGGAGCAGGAAAGATATTGGAAACACGAGACGAGCTGATACTTCCATTTATGAAACGCGGTATTTCATGTTTAGCTCCAAGGTCTAAAATTACTGCACTTCTCGGAGGTCTTGATCAAATTAAGAAAACCCACAATGGCCTCTGTTTTAAAGGCGTGGTTAAATACACAGATGGATTGTCGAACACCTATACGACTCCAATAGATATTGACTTAAGCATTCACGAAGAAATAATCCATGCACAAAACAAGGGCTTGCATGATATTAGCAATGAACTAGAAAAAATAACCAAAGGTGTTGCTGGGATTGGGCAGGGATCTCGACGGTTCCGCGTATTAACTCAGGATGTAGAAGATTATAATCGTCAGCAGGAGAAAATGGCTAATGAATTTCGAAAAGATCTCAAAGAAGATAATGAAATGACACATGAAGAGCTGATTAAGGAAATTGAAAGTTGTAGCGAGGCAATACTCATGAACATCGTCGATGCCGAAAATGCATTGTACCAAGTATTAGCGATTGGTGATTATCTGGATCAGCTAAAGGGAAATAAAAGTGAAGAGGCTTTTGCCATTATTCAACGTAATGCAGTTGCAAATTTAGTAATATCAATCTATAAGGCATTTGGAGGCCGTGATAGCGGTACGCTTTGTCGTATGTCGACAAAAATTGATAGTTATTTAAAAGATAACGATTTGTCGATTAACCCAATTTCTAAAGGTGCAATAATCCGTTGGCTTAAACTTGATCAAGCCAAAGACTTTGATGAGGACAAAATCACAGACGCCTTTGTTATAGAGACTCTTATCAAAGAAATCCGCAAGAGAAGCCCGATAAATAACAAAGAGAAATGGGCTAAATTTGATTCATTGAGAAATTCGATTGCGCATAACCATCTAGATGAGATCGATTCAGTAATTATTGAAGATTTGATTTCCTACATTGATTTTGCTAAAGGTGCAGAAAAAGCATTTATGTTGGGGCTTCACGGATGCTCCACGGATTTTACTTTCCCAAAACGCAATATTGCTAACTTCCAGAAAAATAAAGCGTACCGTGAGTTGGTCAAAGTGATTGAGAATTGCCTTTAAATGGATAAAAACAGGAGAGAACAATATGCCACCCCGAGAATTGGTTTTAGAGGTAGATGCAGCAATAAGCATTTACGAACGAGCAAGCGGACATTACGCACAAGCTACTCGTGAAATGATTAAGATCCATGGCCGAATAGAAACATTATCCAGGCTTGCTAAAAACGCCAAATTGCAGCATGGTTTTAAGATCTTGAGAGATCAGGATAAGCTTGAGCAAACTTTTGAAGCAATTATAGTTCGATACCCAAATGAATTTTGTGTGGATGTTGTAGAGGCCGCTCAGTGGCGTTTAGATAATGCAAATAATCTTCAATAATTATTAAGGATGAAAGATGGAAATTAATACTTTTACAGATAGTTATATTGAACTTGGCCAGTTTGCAGATCGGCTGGAAAGCTTTATTAATGTAGAACATCGTTATGT
>CAZSOM010000435.1:0-1568 GCA_964608295.1 uncultured Candidatus Cloacimonadota bacterium | reverse complement strand
TACAGAAAAAATATTTGCTGTTTTTAGTGAAAATATGGGGCCTGCACAGTATATAGAACTAGCGAAAGCAATCGGTCGTGAAATTGAAAAAGGAATCGACGGAATTGTAATTGGTCATGGAACAGATACATTGCATCATACAGGAGCAGCATTAACATTTATGTGTCAAAATTTACCTGTTCCAGTTGTTTTGGTAGGATCTCAGCGTTCGTCTGATCGCCCAAGTTCTGATGCAGCATTAAACTTGATGCATGCTATGAAAACTGCGGGAACTTCTGATATTGCTGAAGTTATGGTTTGTATGTTTGGTCCTACGTCAGATGATTATGCCTTGTTGCATAAAGGTACTAGAGTTAGAAAAATGCACTCTTCTTATAGATCAACTTTCAGAACAATTGGAGATACTCCGCTTGCAATGGTTACACGTGAAAAAATAACACCAATTAAAAAAGTTTATCACAAACGTCGTCATGATAAGAATGTTATTATTAAGCCTTTCTTTAGCGATAAGGTTACTATGGTTTATTACTATACTGGAATGAAACCTGATGTAATTGACGGTTTGGTAGCGGCAGGTTATAAAGGGATTATTATTGTTGGAACAGGTCTTGGTCATGTGAATAAAGAAATTTATCCTGCAATTCGTAGAGCACATGCAGCAGGTGTTCATATGTATATGACTTTGCAGACAATTTGGGGATATGTTCAAATGTATGTTTACGATACTGGTCGTGATATGATGGAAATGGGCATTATCCCTGCTGGTAATATGTTGCCAGAAGTAGGTTATATTAAATTAAGCTGGGTACTTGGGCAAACCGATGATCCTGAAGAGGTTAAAAAACTCATGCTTACTCCAATCAACGATGAAATTACAGAAAGAGAACCTTATAATGGTTATCTTGTTTTTCAAGGTGGTGTGCCTGAGGTTGAAGAATTTGTTAGAAATGTTAGAAAGTAATAAAATATTAAAAGGCTGTCAAAAAAGTCCTTTGTGTTTCTTAGTGTATTCTTTGTGCAATAGTTAAATAGTTGTTACACAGAGGACCACGAAGTAGTCACAAAGCTGATTTATTAGAGTAATTAGTTTTTATGACTTTTTGGACAATTTTTATTATTTATATGCAAGTTAATGATGTAAAAATAGAATCATTAGTTCAATATTTAGCTAATGCGTTGAATACTGAATTGCCTGGAATGGAATCTCATAGAAAAATGATTCCTTCTTTTCCAGACAATGTTCCTGAATACTTTAACTATGACCAGAAACTTAGAGAAGCAGCTGTTCTTATAGTTTTGGAAGTTACAAATTATTCAATTAATACTGTATTGATTGAAAGAGTTCCAGATGCCGGTCCTCATTCAGGTCAAATAGCTTTTCCTGGAGGTAGAAAAGAAGACGATGATATAGATTTATTCGAAACTGCTTTGAGAGAAGCAAAAGAAGAGGTTGGAATTGAATTAAATCGTGAAAACTGTTTAGGAACTTTAACTTCAGTACAAATTCCTATTAGCAAATATTGTGTTGAGCCTGTAATTTGTTATACAGATAAGATCTCTGATTTAGT
>CAZSOM010000434.1:0-1574 GCA_964608295.1 uncultured Candidatus Cloacimonadota bacterium | reverse complement strand
ATAGATAATGACACTATTCTTGTTTATCCTGGAACCTATTATGAAAATATTGATTATCTTGAAAAATCAATTACAGTTGCTTCATTGTATATCATTACTCCAGAAGATTCGCTTATTGGTCAAACCATTATAGATGGTAACCAACAAGCCCGTTGTGTAAAAATCGATGAATGTGAAAATGCTTCAATTGTTGGAATTACAATACAGAATGGCTTTGCTATAGAAGAAGGTGTTTCAGAAGGTTATGAAGGTGGTGGTATTTTTATTGAAGATGTAACAAACTCATTGGTTTCAAATTGTAGAATAAAAAATAATAAATCCTTTACTGGTGGTGGTATTTTTATTAATCATACTAGTATTGAACTAATAGGTAATACAATCTCAAATAATCGAAGTATTAAATACGGAGGTGGTTTAAGTATATTAGGTTATAATACTATTTTACAATTCAATCAAACAGAATTAAATAGCATCTACCTAAATTATGCCGCTACAGGATCTGAAATTAGTATTTCAGGTAATGTTCAGAATATTGTAAATATTATTGTAGATACATTCACAGTAAGCAATCCAGATTATTTCTTTATAACTCGTACCGATCTGAATACTTTTTCTTGCTTAAACTCAAAGATCGAAGAAATTGATCAAGACATATATGTTGCACCTGATGGTGATGACCATAACAATGGTTTAACAGAGAATGATCCACTTCAAACTCTGGCTTGGGCTCAAACACTAATAAAAAGAAATGATGAAAATCCCCATACAATCTATCTTGCTGAAGGAACCTACTCGAAATCATTGAATAACCAAATATTTCCAATGAACATTAAACAAGGTGTTACCTATAAAGGTATTTCACCTGATAATACAATTCTTGATGCTGAATCTGAATATGCTTTTTTCTTTCAATTTAAAAAAGACCAAGAAGATTTTGCTAAACTCATATTGAGAGATTTGAAATTAATCAATGGTGAATGCATAAATGAATCATTTGCTGGTGGAATAGTAATTTATCAAGCAAATCTTAATTTAAACAATGTAGTAATTGAAAATTGCAATGGTTTCTCTGCAGGTGCCATTCTTACATTCAACGGTTACTGCAATTTTAATAATGTAATCATAAGAGATAACAATGGTCAATGTGCCATATCTTTTACAATCGAATATAATTGTCCTAATCCTGTTAGGAATGTAAATATTAATAATTCAATTATCTATGATAATCAACCAAATACTATTGATCCCGATTTTCCGGGTGGAGGTGCATTAAAAATTTCTGGTCATCCAAACATTGTTGGTGATTATAATTCAAAATTAATTAATTGTGAGATTTCAGGAAATCATAGTGCTTTTTATAATTCTCAAACAGGTTTGGGTGGTTCATCATGTTTACTTATGGAAGATAATATTGAAATTGATGTAGTAAATTGTACATTCGGTGATAATACACTCTCAGCCACTACAGGTTGTTCAATTACAGTAAATAATTCTGAATTAAATTTATTTAACAGCATATTGTACAATAATGATGGCTATTCTATCAACCTATGGGAAGATGCTTTGGTTAATAT
>CAZSOM010000433.1:0-1574 GCA_964608295.1 uncultured Candidatus Cloacimonadota bacterium | reverse complement strand
GCCAGTAACCGGAAGAGATATTATGTTACATTTTGAAATGAGTGAAGGACAAAATGTTGGAAAAGTATTGAAACAAGCTCATGAGATCTGGTTGAAACATCCACTATGGACTAAAACTGAAATATTAAATAAGTTAGAACTTGAGGAGGTATTATGGAAGATAAAAAAGTGAGTAAGATGGTACAAGATGCAGTCGTGAAAGCTGTTCATGCCGGAGAAGATGTTATCGTAGCTGTGGGAAATGTTACGAAAGAGATCATTTCGACTATCAAAACTGAGGATCTTAATAATAAAGAAAAAGCTCAGAAGCTGGCAAAAGAGGCTTTAGAAGGTGCTAAAGAAGGATTTGAAAAAGCAAAACCACCAACAGAAGAATTTGTTAAAAAAGCATCTGTCACAATTAGTGATACTTTCAAAGCTCATGCACCAAAAGTTGCAAGTTTTGTTAAAGATGTTTTTGCCGGTATTGTGGATGGCACCAAAGAGGTGATCAAAGAGCATAAAGAAACTCCAGAAAAACACGAACAAGAACCTGAGAAAGAAGAGTAGTTCAACGGATTTCTTATGGTATTATTTTATTAGGATGAGATTTTTTCTCATCCTAATTTTTTTGTGTAAGAAGACAAATTCTATAGAGGAGGAATAAATGTTAGATAGAGAAAAATTCATTTTAAATATTCCACCTGAAAAAGCGGATGATCTGATTAAGAAACAACTCAATTACGATGATACACTGCTAAAACTTAAAATCAAGAATATTCAGCAATTGAAAAGTACAGAAAAGAAATTTAAGATCTGGAACAGCGAAAATTATGAACTGCTTAAATCAATCTTCAAAAACAATAAAGTAGCAAAAGATTATTCATCTTCGGGCTGGTCAATTGGCAGAATATTTATTTCCGATCTTAAACTTTCTGAAAAAACTGCTAAACTCTTTAGTGATATAAAGGAAAAACTTGATAAACTTAGTTCCATCAAATTAAGCCTTGGTATCTTCAAGATCAAAACTGAAACAGGTGAAAGAGATAACAGTAAAAAATTGTTCTTTGTACATGGAACAAATTGCTCTGCAAAATCTGTGATTATCAATTTCATTACCCAGTTAGGTCTTGAACCTATCGTACTTCAGGAATTTATTGCCGGCGGAAAAACTTTGATCGATGAGATCTTAACCCGGTCGGAAGTAAAATTCGCAATTGTGCTGCTTACACCTGATAATGTAGGTGGTATCCAACCCGAGAAACTCAAGTTCCGCGCTGATCAGAACGTTATTTTAGAATTGGGTATCCTTGTTGGATTACTTGGCAGGAATAACGTCTGCGGATTATACACAAGCGACTTGCAGTTACCGGAAGATTATCACGGCTTTGATTACATTCAGATTGATAAACAAGACAAATGGCAGGAGCAAGTAGTTATAGAACTGCATAATGCAGGATTTGACATTAAGTGATCATTGATAAATTGTGTTTTAAAAATTGGAGATATTTAATGAAAGGATCACTTGTATACAAAATTAGGCAGGCAATTTAATGAGAGCAATAATAATTGTAATTGATAGTTTTGGGATAGGA
>CAZSOM010000432.1:0-1582 GCA_964608295.1 uncultured Candidatus Cloacimonadota bacterium | reverse complement strand
TGAGGAAGAGAAGAAGGAGTCTCCTGTTGAAGATGAGCCTTCAGAAACTGACGAGACTGAGGATAAGGCTGTCGAAGATTCGGAAGAAGATACTTCTGAAAAAAAAGTTAAATAAAACTTTTTTTATTTTTTTATTTTTTTAATAATGAGATTATTCATATCAATATCAACGGAAGAGCATTCTGAATATTTCAACAAACTAAAAAAAGAAATAGAATCTACAAGAATTAATGCAAATTTCACAAATGCATTTCATCTTACTCTTAAATTCCTTGGAGAGGTTGATGAAGCCAATACCGAAAGGATAATGGAGTTGTTACATAATATAAATTCAAAAAAATTCTCTTTGACACTTTCTAAACTGGGAATGTTTCCAAATGAGAATTATATCAGGGTTCTCTGGCATGGTATTGAAAGGAATGATAAACTGCTCCATCTCCAGAATGAAATTGACACAGTTCTTTTACCACTTTTCAAAAAAGATGAAAAATTTCATCCTCATGTTACACTTGCAAGAGTGAAAAATATCAGAAACAAATATGGTTTTTTGGAGGAATACAGGAATATTCAGACAGAGACCTTGAAGATTGAGGTAACTGATTTTCGTCTTGTCAGAAGCACACTAACAAGTGAAGGGCCGATTTATGAGGATCTGGAGATATTTTCTTTGGGATGAGTTAACTCTAAACTCGACTTCCCTTACCAATAGGGGTTGGCATACTGCGCCCTGTGGGCTTGGTCGATCGCGTTCGAACAAGTTCTCGGAGCCTTGCTTAACACAAGGTTTCTCTGAACCTGTTTTTTCCAGCAGAGGCATTGCATCCTGCAAACCAATCTTGAAATATAATTGTGGAAAAAGAAGATCATATTAAATTTAAATTGCTTTTACTAATAGTGGTAGTATATGAAAATTTTTCGGATTTCACTTAGGAACCTTTATTTAAAGTCTTTTTTTATATTTATTAATGCGTATTAAAGATATATCTTTAGAGAATAGACCAAGAGAAAGACTTGAGAAATCAGGAGTTTCAGCACTTTCAGATGCAGAGTTACTTGCTATTATCCTTCAGAAAGGAACAAAGGAGGAGAATGTTATAGATCTGTCAAACAGCTTGATTTCTAAATATGGTATCGATGAATTAGCTTCTTGTTCTTTACATGAGTTACAATCAATAAAAGGTATTGGTAAAGTTAAAGCTTCACAAATTCTTGTATTATTTGAATTTAATAAAAGACATAATATTTCAAAAACAAATGGCAAACCGATTAAATGTGCCAATGATGTTTTTTCTTATATCTCCCCAAAATTATCTGGGTTAGACAAAGAATGTTTTATGGTATTGCATTTAAATTCTAAAAATAGAGTAATCAAGGATGAAATAGTGTCAATAGGCATATTAAATGCTTCAATTATCCACCCAAGAGAGGTGTTTAAGTCAGCAATAAAAGAAAGTGCTAATTCTATTATTTTAGTTCATAATCATCCCTCAGGAGATCCTGCCCCTTCAGAAGAAGATAGAGACATTACGGAAAAGCTATTCGAAGCAGGAAAATTATTGGATATTAAAGTTCTTGACCATGT
>CAZSOM010000431.1:0-1583 GCA_964608295.1 uncultured Candidatus Cloacimonadota bacterium | reverse complement strand
TTTTGTTTGATATCGGATTATCCGTAAAGGAAGAGCCATTTAAAAAGCTCATTAATCAAGGAATGATACAAGGACGCTCAAACTTTGTGTACAGAGTAAAAAACACCAATCAGTTTGTCAGCTATGGTTTGAGAAAACAGTACGATACTATGCCTCAGCATGTAGATATCAATTTGGTGAACAACGATGTGCTTGATGTTGAAGCGTTCAAACAATGGCGTGCAGAATTTGCAGATGCAGAATTCATACTTGAGGATGGAAAATACATCTGCGGATGGGCAGTGGAAAAAATGTCCAAATCAAAATATAATGTCCAGAACCCGGATGATTTGGTGGAGCAATACGGTGCGGATACATTGAGAATGTACGAAATGTTCCTGGGTCCGATTGAGGCGCATAAACCTTGGGATACCAACGGCATCGAAGGGGTTTCTCGTTTTGTTAAAAAATTCTGGCGTTTATTTCATAACAATGAAAATGGATTGTCTGTTAGTGAAGAAATAGCCGATGCAAAAGCGAAAAAAGTATTGCATGCCTGCATCAAAAAAACCGGCGAAGCCATTGAACGTTTTTCTTTTAATACCTGCATCAGTAATTTCATGATTACTACCAATGAGTTGTCATATTTGAAAGAAAATCAACGAGAAATTCTGGAGCCGATGACAATATTGATTGCTCCTTTTGCACCTCATCTTGCTGAAGAATTGTGGTCATTGCTTGGACATGAGGAATCGGTAACAAAAGCTGCTTTCCCGGAATATGATCCGGCCCTCTTGGTTGAAAACAGCCACGAGTACCCGGTTTCTTTCAATGGAAAAATGCGCTTTAAACAAGAATTTCCTTTGGACATGAGCAAAGATGACATTCAAAAAGCCATTTTGGAACATGAAAATGCACAGAAATGGTTAGAAGGTAAACAAGTGGTGAAATTTATTCTTGTTTCGAAGAAAATCATCAATGTAGTGGTGAAATAAGCTTTTCTAATTAGCACATCTTTTTTCAAAGTTTAGAAGTCCCCTTAAGACAAAGTTTTTGTTGAATCCCGTTCAGAATTCTGAGTTTGACGCATTGTTATGTTTGTTCACGTTGATTTCAGTTCAGTAAAAAACGTTTTATCGATGTTGAAAATCCCGTACTTTGACCCTGAGTAGGGTCAAATTTGAATAGCCACAGGTACGCGAGGGACGAGTGTAACCCGTGGTTTGAGAATTTGACATAGACAGGTTTTTGGCGGTGTTTTTGCTGCCGAATCTGAAAGCTTTCGGGTTCGGAGTTGCAAAAACAGTGACAAAAATATAATTCAGTACCAATCAATGTTATAGCAAAAAGCATAACGAAGAATTTAGCGAAGCGGTATCACGAACACCGCTAAAACAAAATCTTATCGTGAGTAAATCGGACATCATGGACAGACACTATTTATTCTTTAATTGTCAAGTTACATTCCAAATGATTATCTCCAACAAGTTTGGCATTTTTCCATGTAATACAAATTCCAGAAAACAAAGAAAAATCCATTTAATCATCACTGTCATAGGTTTTTACATAGCCACGTTTGGAGTATGCAAAGGTTTTATTAAGGA
>CAZSOM010000430.1:0-1583 GCA_964608295.1 uncultured Candidatus Cloacimonadota bacterium | reverse complement strand
GAGAGGAGTTTGGGATTCGGGATTTGGGTTTAGTAATCTATTTTATCATGATCATCTTTTTTGTTTTCGTGGTTTTACCTGCTGTGAGTTTATAAAAATAGATCCCAGAACTTACTTTACGATTAAAAATGTCTGTTCCATCCCAATAAGTATAATAATTTCCAACTTCTTTGTGCTCATTTACAAGCGTTTTGATATATTGTCCTTTGATATTGTACACTTTTAATATAGTCTTACCTGCTGTAGGAATTTCGTAATTGATCTTTGTGAACGGATTAAATGGATTTGGATAGTTTTGTCCGAGTACATATTTTTTTACCGGAAGACTGGTTGAATATGTTTCCCCTGTAACTTCCATTGCGATTGGAATATTCAAGACTTGCCCAATGTCTGTTATGATCTTTATAACTGCAACATAGATTGCAGGAACCAATCCATCTGAGGAAATAGTGATGGGAATATTATCGGTCTCACCTGCTGGAATATTTCCGGAAGTATTCTCTAGTACAATCCACTCAACTGGAGAATCTACGATAGTAAAAGGTCTGGATGTGTTTTGAACTGAACCGGTAGGATTGCTAATTCGGAAGATACAATATTCGGAAGGTGGTCCCGGAACAGTATAAACAAATGAGCCGGTATTTTCTATGATATCTGTAATTGTTTCCCATGAATATCCATTGTTCATAGATATCTCGATTTGTACATTTTCGTAAATCCCTGTATCCTTCCAAAGTAATGTGTCAATTGCTCCATATGAGAGTATGGAACCTTCATCCGGAGGAATTATATTAAATGCAGAAATGCTGAATACACTATCGGAAACATCGAAACTGCTTTCATCGAGAGTTGATACTTTAAACCGGCAATCATTGCTGAGCGGACCATCAAATATGTATGGGTAGACACCAGAATTTTCAGCCATTTCATCAATTACCTGTAAGTTAGTTCCGCTATCGCGAGTCAGTGATAACTTCACGAACTCCGCATTACCATATTTTTCCCATCTTAATGTATCCTGGAGTGAGGGAACTATTGTTTCTCCACCATTAGGATAAGTTACCCAGAAATAGTTATCTCCGGTTGGATTAACCGTGAAAGAACCGTTTACCTGATGTGGAGCAGTTCCTGATCCATCTCCCTCGAGATACCAGTTAAAGTCGACTGGTGAAGCTTGTTCTTCATCAACCGTTACATTTACATACATATGAATCCCTAATGAAGAGGGAGGAATACTGATCCCAGGTTCAAAACCCCAAGTTACTTCAGCACCATCACCTATTTCATTATTATAATCCAAAACATCAACATCCTCGGCGTAATTTACGCAAAATCCAAGTGGAAAATCAATTGTAATACCTTGAATACCTTCACCATCAACATCGGGGTGAACAAGATAAAAATGGAAATTCATTGGCACTATTGGTATATAAATGGGAGTCATATTAAGAATGAAATTACTTTCAATGCTTCTGGAAAAATCTTCGTTGAAATTGTTCGGATTATTGGAAGGTAATCTGGCAAAGTGGGCAAGTGATACTTCATAAGAAACATCAGAAGAACTAAATGCATTTGATAGGGTG
>CAZSOM010000429.1:0-1588 GCA_964608295.1 uncultured Candidatus Cloacimonadota bacterium | reverse complement strand
CCTTGCCAGTTAACTTTATTCAAACCAGAATATATTTTTTCTATGTTGATTTTACGGTCTTTCATAAATATGATAAAAGCCATCACTGAAACAGCAGCATTATAAGCTTGATGTTTTCCAAGTAAATTTGTGGTAAGATCTTCAAAACAATATGCTGAAGAGTGAAAGTTAAAAGTTGTTCCTAATTCATTTATTCTAATGTTGTTCACAGAAAAGTCTTTACCATATTCATAAACCGGAGCTTTCGATTTTTTCGCTTTCTCTAAGATTACCGCTTTTGGTTTATAACCTATTTTTCCAATAACCAAAGGTATATTATTTTTAATAATTCCAGCTTTTTCAAAGGCAATTTTTTCCACGCTGTCACCAAGACTTTTCGGATGATCATAAGAGATTGTAGTGATTACACTGACGTTAGGAACAAAAGGATTTGTACCGTCTAATCTTCCGCCCAAACCAACTTCAAAAATAGCATTTTCCACCTTAGTATCCATGAAGTAATAGAATGCCATTGCGGTTGTGATCTCAAAAAATGAAGCTTCATTTTCTTCCAAAACACTTTCCCATTTCTTATAAATATTGATTAATGTTGGAAGTTCAATATTAATGCCGTCGATTCTGATTCTTTCACGGTAATCTACCAAATGAGGAGAAGTATTCATCCCTGTTTTGATACCATGTTCAATGGAAAGAGCTTCACACATTGCAGCGGTGGAACCTTTCCCATTTGTACCGGCAATATGTATTCCATTTAGCTTTAAGTTTGGATTATTCATCGCTTTCAGAATGCTTTCCATTCTTTCCAAACCAAGTTTAACGTTTCCTGAATAGCGTTTGTAAATGTAATCTAAAAACTCTTTATATTTCATAATAAATAAAAAACCTTCAAGTTTATTCTTGAAGGTTTTATTAGATTTTTTTTGAATTAATCGTTAATGCTTTCCGGCAGAACGTGATCTTCAAACTCTGTTTCATTAGGACACGTTACAGTAATTTCACCGGTTTCATAATTACCAGACATATAATATTTATCACCAACAGCTTTTTCCGGACATTCATAAGTTTTCTTTAAATAATTCATCCGAAGTAAATCTCTGGTAGTTCCATTGAAATCTTCTTTTCTTTCATCCATATACTGTCTAATTCCATTATGGATTTCATTCATGTTCTTGATACATTGCTCGGTTTTTTGTTTTCGGTTTACATTGAATTTTTGTGGTAAAATTAGAATAAAAAACAGCACGATCAGAGCTACCAAACTAATTACTTTGTAAATATTCAATTTTTTCATTATATAGTCTCCCCAATAAAATTTTTCAAGTAAACAGTTGTTCACGTTCTAATTCGTCAAGGATTTTGTTTGGAAGCATTTCTAAGCGTATTTAATCTTGACCGAAAATTTGAAGTTAGAATATCTGTATAATAAAAAATAAATAATGGAGGATATCATGGGTAAAAAAATCTTGATTGCTACGCAGAAACCTTTTGCACCGGATGCCGTAAAAATCGTTAAGGAATTTTGTGATGAAAAGGGTCTTGAACTCACTGTTATGGAAAAATATGTAGAGCAGAATGACCTCGTAAAAGC
>CAZSOM010000428.1:0-1589 GCA_964608295.1 uncultured Candidatus Cloacimonadota bacterium | reverse complement strand
TAAACTTTATCTTCTTTTTCACCTAAGGTCATCTTGAGTTTTTTAGTTTTCTTGCCCCTGATAATTTCCAAAGCAATTTCATCATCAGGCTTAAAGTTCTTTAACATTTTTACTAATTGTTTTGTAGTAAAAATCTTCTCTTTAGCGAAAGTTAGAAGAATGTCTTCATCTTTCAATCCTGCTTCATCAGCTGGAGAATCTTTTACAACTTCTTTGATTAAAATTCCATAAGTTTCTTTGAGTTTGAATTTCTTTTTTGTTTTTTCATTCAGATCTTCCAGGAACACACCCATATAAGTTCTTGTGGGAACTTTTTTCTCTTCCAGCTGCAGAGTACATGTTTTTGTCTTATCTTCTCTTTGATAAGAGATCTTGAGCTTCTGCTCTGGTTCAAAAAAAGTAAGCATTTTCTTTACTTGATTGACAGTATATATCTTATCACCATCGATCTTCAAAATGATGTCATTTACTATTAACCCTGCTTTTTCTGCAGGACTCTCATTAGTGATCTTTTTTATTCTAACTCCATATTCACCTTCGATTTTCTCATCTAAAAGAACTCCCATTCTAACTTTTGATTTAGCAAACAACGGAATACTGAACAGCATTGTAAACACTATAATTATTAACGTTATTTTTTTCATTTTATCTCCAATTTTAATTTACAAAGTAAATTATTTCACTTAAAAGCTGACTTCACGCAGTTGTTTTTTTCTTTCCGGCTTATCAAATTCAGAAATGATCATTACAGCTTGTGAATCCCGGGATACATATTTCCGAATTATGTAAGTCTTATCTTCTCTATATTCTTCTGGATCGATCCTATTTTTTAGATTTGGATGATGAATTGATGTGTAGTAAAATTTGCTGTCATTTTCAGCAAAATCTTTAAAGAATTCATCATCAGAATAATTTGCATTTTGATTTTCTTGAGTAACAGTTTCTTTATTGAAAGCAACTTGATTAACCTTAGAACTGATCTCGGGGAAAATGAATAACGAAGTCATGATAATAAGCAAACTGCAGGCAAAAGCCATTGTATATCGGAATCTCTTGATATATACACTTTCTTTGCTATGGTACTTTTGGATCAGCCTACTTCTTAACTCATTCTTAAATTGATCATTCTCAATTTTCGGTACTTCTATAGATAATAATTTATTTTCAAGATCTTTCATGTTCGATCTCCTTTTCAATTTTCTCTCGTAATTTCTTCAGAATCCTATGTGTTTGAACTTTCACAGCTCCCTCTTTTTTCCTAAGTATCTCACCAATCTCAGCATAACTGAGCTTTTCATAGAACCGCAACGAGATAAGGTTCTGTTCATCAGGCTTAAGGCTCACCTGGAATTTTTCCACTATTGAATAATCAATTTTAATCGGTGTTCCCGTAGGAAGATTCCATTCAAAATTATCGTGAATTCTTTTTTCACGCTTTCTTTCGTAAAAATACTGACTCAATTCACTCAGAGCAATTCGGTACAACCAGGATGAAAATCCACAATTGTGTGAATCGTAAAAGCGGAAGATTGCCAGTTTTTTCATTGCTTTAAAGAAAACATTCGATACGATCTCATTACGCACAGATT
>CAZSOM010000427.1:0-1590 GCA_964608295.1 uncultured Candidatus Cloacimonadota bacterium | reverse complement strand
CCGGGAACAGCATTAGAAACAAACACAGGATTAGTATCTTCAAATCCTAATCCCAATCCTTTATAAACCAGCTTCTCTATTTTAAGTTCTTTAATTATTCTCATTTTATCCTTTTCTTAAGTTGATAATATTTCAACTTCCATACTACAATAATCGCTTCCCGTACTATTTTCTTTGACATCTTAGACTGCCCTACACGGCGATCTGTGAAAACAATGGAAAGCTCTTTGATTCTGAACTTCTTAACCCAGGTTCGGAAATTCATCTCGATTTGGAATGAGTATCCATCAGATATTATATTGTCAAGATCAACAGCTTCGAGAACTTCTCTTCTAAAACATTTAAATCCGCCAGTTGGATCATTGATTTTCATGCCAGTGATAAACTTAGCATATTTGGATGCCAGATAACTCAAGATCAACCTACGCATGGGCCAATTGACAACGTTTATTCCACTTAAATATCTGGAACCGATCACCAGATCAGCATTCTCTATCTCATCCAGCATGCGGGGAATATCGTTCGGGTCGTGTGAAAAATCAGCATCCATCTCAAAAATATAGTCATAACCATTTTTCAGGGCATATTTGAAACCGGCAACATAAGCAGAACCGAGTCCCATTTTCCCTTCACGTTCCAACAGGTGAATACGCTTATTCGTTTTTTGTCTTTCTTTTACAATACCGGATGTGCCGTCAGGTGAGTTATCATCAACTATTAACACATCAATACTTTTTTTCTGCCTGAGGGCTGCATCAATGACCAGAGATACATTTTCCGCTTCATTATAGGTTGGAATTATTACTAATGTCTTCATTTATTTTATCCTTTTAACCCCTCTCGGCTAAAGCCGTTTCTCCCCTTACAAGGGGAGCAAAAATATCGTCCCCCTTTGGAAGGGGGATTACAGGGGGTTTCCCTATTTATCCAGATTATTTTTTAATAATTGTGCGTCTTTTACTTTTGCTATAGGTTTGGCTGGAGATCCCTGCCAAATTTCTTCTTTGCTTACATCTTTAGTTACAAGACTTCCCGCTGCCACCATACCATCTTCATTTATTACTTTCCCGGGCATTATTGTAGAATTTACACCAATCCGGCTGCCTCTCTTCATGGTGATGCCTTTAAAATGGTTAAATCTTTCTTTATCACGAGCCATGTAATTATCATTACTGGTGGCTACTGCCGGAGCAACAAAGCAATAATCTTCAATTTCCGAATAAGCAGTGATATAACAATTAGTTTCAAATTTATTTCTTTCACCAATTTTTACAAAATTTTCTATCGCTACATTTCTACCGATTATATTCAGATCACCAATTGTTACATTTTCACGGATAGTTGCCAGGTCTGCGATCAGGCAATTCTTGCCGATCTCACACTGAACATAGATCACCACGTTAGCACCTATCTGGCATTGATCTCCAATCACAGCAGGTTTCAGGTTAGGATCCACTTTGAAAATACTGCGGGGAGAACTTAACGGTTTCTTACCTATGATCGTATTATCATCAATTCGTACATTATTTCCAATGATACTGCCGGCATGAATAACCACGTTATGCCCGATCAGACAATTGTCGCCGATCT
>CAZSOM010000426.1:0-1591 GCA_964608295.1 uncultured Candidatus Cloacimonadota bacterium | reverse complement strand
CACCGCTCAATATTTTCTCATCTTTCTTTAAGCCAAGGATAGACCCTTTCCAAATATCAGTTTTCAAATTTACGTTGGAGAAATAAATATAACTATTGCCATCGGGTGAAAATCTGGGAGCATAATTAAGTGATGATCCATTCTTTTCATGTTTTGTTAAACGGGAGAATACTTCTTGAGGAATGTCATATTCAGCAAATTCAGGATAATACTTTCTTTTTAAGAAATTTTTCCAGCGCATTTGAATTTCTTCAAATTCTTCTCCAAAGACTTTTTTGAAAGAAGTTTCGGTATTTTTGTTAAATCGGATCGTATAGAAAAGTTCCATAACCTTGTCTCTGCCAAATTCTTCTTCAATGAAAACAAGGAAAGATTCACCAAGTCTGTAAGCATAATATCCACCCACCATTTCCAGGTTTACCATTCTATCATTCAAGAGCAGATCAATCACGAACATATTGTTATAAACCGATTCACCATGAACAGCTTCAAATTCCGGTAAACCTTCCTGAAACCAGAATGGCATATTATTCAGCACTGCCAGCATTTTGCTTCTTTTATTATTCACTTCATTTACGTAAGCATGAGTCAATTCGTGTGTAAGTACTTCTTCCATTTTTTTATAATCACCGTCGAAAGGAACAGCAACTTTGTTATGAGCAGTCTCGGTAAAACCACCTACACCTTCACCTAAAAGTGCACCGATCACATTTGTTGCCTCAAAATCATCGTGAGATTTATACAGGATTATTGGTATTCTGTGCATCACTGGCTGTTGAAAATCTTCCTTGATATGATAGTAAGCTTCTTCAGCTATTAAAACTGCGAGTTTCCCAAATTCTTTGTTATGACTCGGATAATAAATATCAAAATGAAGCGACTCCATTTTTTCCCAATCAATATTAGAATTTTGTATTTTATTTTTACCAAAGTTATAGGCAAAAAGTTGGAATGATACAACTATCAGTAATGATGTAATAACTAATTTTTTCATTAATTCTCCTAAAGAATTTTGATATTGAAATATCTCTTAGGATTTTCCTTTATATCTATAAGCAGAGAATCCAGTCTGGCTGAAGAACGTATCAAATTTTTGTATAGATCATCTTCATTCATGAGTTTATTGATACTACTATTTTCATTTTGTATTTTCTCTGTAATTGTGCGAATGCTGGTAGAGGTTTCTTTGATATCATCTAGAGTAGAACTGATTGAAGCAATTACCTCCGAAGATTTTCCCATGGAATTTGAAATACTCTCCTCATTGTTTAAAATTAGTTGATTCAGCTTTGCTGTTAACTGATTTGCATTATTAATGAGCTGTTCAAATTTTTCGGTATTTTTATCCAGATTGTAATTAATTTTATTTATAACTATTTGAGTTGTATCGATCACCGAATCTATCTGTCCAACAAGGTCTTTATCTCCAGCAAACTTATTCATTACAGATTGGAAATCAGCAATCACTCCGCTGAGTTCGGAAACAAGTTTCATCAAACCGTATCTTTTTTCTCCATATTTTTTTTTATTTATTTAAATGTTTTATCAGTATATCGGTTGATTGTTGTGTAGGTTTAGATTTTGAATATGT
>CAZSOM010000425.1:0-1593 GCA_964608295.1 uncultured Candidatus Cloacimonadota bacterium | reverse complement strand
TTGTGAACATGTTAAAGTTCCAAAAGATACTATGGCGTATATTCGTTATTTCTGTGGAAATCCTGAAATAAAAAATGAACTAAAATCAAGAGAAACGCAACGAACCGCATTATACAAAAAAACTGTTTCTTTAATTCGTGCTTATGCAAATATAGCCAGTGAAATGGAAGAAGCAGGATATACTTTTAAAGAAACAGAAAATATAAAAAAGGAATTGAACCATTATTTGAAATTGCGTGAAGAAATAAGAAAAGCAAGTGGCGAAGCTTTAGATTTGAAAACTTATGAAGCCGATATGCGTCATTTGATTGACACATACATTCAAGCAGAAGATCCTGAAACAATTTCACCTTTTGGCGATATGTCATTATTAGATATAATTGTAAAGACTGGAATATCTGATGCAATAAATAGTTTGCCAAAAGGTATAAAAAGCAGTAAAGAAGCAGTTGCAGAAACTATAGAGAATAATGTTCGCAAGAAGATTATAAAAGAACATTTGATTGATCCAGCATTTTTTAAAGAAATGTCGAAACTTTTATCTGAAATTATCAAAGAAAGAAAGGCAAACGCAATCAGCTACGAAGAATATTTGAAAAAAATAGCCACACTTGCCAAGAAAGTAAACGAAGGGAAAAGCGAAGAAACACCTGAAATCTTAACAACTATTGCACAAAGAGCCTTATATAATAATCTCGGTAAAGATGAAAATTTGGCAATGAAGATTGATGAAGTTGTGAAAGGTGCAAAAAGAGATGATTGGAGAGGACATTTGGCAAAAGAAAAAGAGATAAAGCAGGCTATTTATCAAGTTTTAAAGGATGTTGAAAAAGTAGAAGCAATTTTCACAGTAATCAGGGAACAAAGAGAATACTAATGAGTCAAATTGAGTTAGGAAATATAATTATTGATGTTGAGCAAAAGAATATTAAAAATATTCATTTGAGTGTTTATCCTCCTGATGGAAATGTAAAAATTGCAGCTCCCGAAAGAATGGATTTAGATACAATTCGGGTATTTGCAATAAATAAATTAAAGTGGATTAAAAGACAGCAAGAAATTTTTAGAAATCAAGAGAGAGAAACTCCAAGAGAGTATTTATCAAAAGAAAGCCATTATTTTCAAGGGAAAAGATATTTGTTGAAAATAATTGAATTGGATACTAAACCAAAAGTAATTTTGACACATAGTCAAATAGAACTATACATAAGACCGAATACTTTCATAGAAAAAAGGAAGGAAATAATTGAAGAATGGTATAGAGAAGAAATGAAAAACACTATTCCAAAAATGATAGAAAAGTGGGAAAAGAAAATTGGTGTAAAAGCAAATGAATTTGGAATAAAGAAAATGCGAACAAAATGGGGAACTTGTAATACAGAAGCAAAACGAATTTGGTTAAATCTTGAACTAGCAAAAAAACCTTTAATATGTTTAGAATATATTGTTGTTCATGAGTTAGTTCATTTATTAGAAAGAAGCCATAACGATATATTTGTAAAATATATGAATGAATTTATGCCAAAATGGAGATTTTATAGAGACGAACTTAATAGATTACCTTTTAGGCATACAGAATGGAAATATTAGATG
>CAZSOM010000424.1:0-1600 GCA_964608295.1 uncultured Candidatus Cloacimonadota bacterium | reverse complement strand
TTAAGTACTTTAGATTCACTTCTCCACTCTTCAGTTACATCAGGTTTGTCATCATCTTCATATGATTTATATACACATTTTCCTGCAATTCGTAAAGCGCGGTTTAAGCCAGCAAAATTCCACTTTATCGGATTAGAACGGGGAACTTTAAAAATATCGTTATCGGTACGCATTACCCAAGGAATTTTCATTGCATTGAAAATCCCAATAAAAACCTCAAACTGGATTCCATCAACTGAAAGAATGCTGATGTTATAATAATCTAAATCAATTTCCAATTGTATTGCCAGTTCTTGATAAAACAGAACCTCCGATGGTCCCTCGACCAAAAACACAGCATCAGAAAAGAATGCTTCTGCAGGAATAATACTCATGCGATATCCCATTTCACCCCACGCTGCATCAATACAGTCAGAACAGCCTTCACTCGCCGCAAATGAACGTCCCTTTTCTTCGTAAAGCCTCACAATGCTATCAGGACTAAAAGCCTGTGTGATTTGCGGTGAATGAGTCGATACTAAAACCTGACCGGACAGCTCATTTGTTAAGTATTTTGTTAGTTTTCTCTGTTGATGAGGATGTAAATGTGCCTCAGGTTCTTCAATACAATAAATAACAGCTTCACTTTCAATATTTTGACCACGCTCACTCTTTGCCTTCCAAAGAGCCAGCAATATTTGGTTATTTCTGCCGTCTCCACCTAATCCAACACTTCTATTTTGCGTACTCGCTCCCAAACTTAATTGATCAATAAATGTTGAAAAATTAACCGATTTGGCTTCAAGATTAACAGCATAATCAGAATGATGATGGGACAACTTTTGAAGTTCTTCGTTTAGAGTTTTTGTGGCATCAGCTACATAACTAAGCTCTCCAACTGAATCATTAACCTTTGATAATCCAGTTTTAATTTTCTCTTCTTTTCCCTTGTCTAAAGTAATTGCATTTTCATCACGCGAATCTTTTGAGAGCTTCAACAAATGCCTTTTCTCACTTCGAACAAAATATGACAAATCATGTCGACTTTGAATATACCTAAAATGAATATGTTTTAAATAATAGCGTGAATCTATTTCTTCCAAGCTATCTACATCATGTCCAATCAAAATACGATGTTCTAAATCAGACAGAGTTGCTTCATATTTTAGGCAAGTCTCTCCGTCATCAGTCACAAATCCTTTCAATTTTGAAAGTACTGCATCCTCTTTAATATCCGATAGCTTAAGAGTAATTTCTAGCTGTTCTACCTGAGTTCCATCAAGTTTAACATGAAAATCTGTCTCACTTGGTTCTATATCTGCTTCAGCAAGTGTTCGATCTAGCAATAATCGAATGGCGTAAAGTAAGTTTGTTTTACCGACATCATTAGCCCCAATAATCAAAGTTTTCTCTTTGAAGTTAACATGGGTCGCATGGAAATTACGAAACCCTTTTAATTTAACCCAATCAATCTTCATAGAACACTCCTGTATAAAAACACTCGCTATTCACCTAAACAACATGCAATCACATATATCCATCCTACAAATGTGTTGATCTCGCAACGCATTCTCAATGGTGCCTTATTCCGTAAAACTCATTAGCCTCTACCTTGTTTGCG
>CAZSOM010000423.1:0-1614 GCA_964608295.1 uncultured Candidatus Cloacimonadota bacterium | reverse complement strand
AAAAGACGGAGGATAAATGAAAAAATTTCTTTTAATAATAATGCTCTTAGCAGTTGTATTTCTGCTATCCGCTCAGAACAAACTAATTTTGGAAATAAAAACTTTTGGCAATGACAATATAGAAACAGAATTGATCCGCTCACTCATTTTATTCGAAGTTGGTGGAACTTACAATTCTGATAACATCTCAGAATCAATCAAGAATCTGTATCAACTTGGTGTGTTCAAAGACATCCAAATTGAAAAGGATGAACTACCTCAAGGTCTTTCCATCTCTATATTTGTAGAAGAATATCCAATAATTGATAAAATTGAGATTAAGGGAAATAAAAAACTTTCTGATAAAAACATAACCGATAGCATAAACTTGAAAAAAGGTAGTTATTGGTCACCTTTCCTGGCATCAGAAGTAAAAAAAACAATCCTTGATGAATATAAAACAAAAGGTTATCATTTAGCTAATGTTGAATATGAGACTATAGATTTGGCAGGAAATCACGTTTCTGTTCTTTTAAACATAGATGAAGGAACTAAAGTAGCACTTAAAAGTATCAAGATCCATGGGAATAAAGAGATAAGAACCAAAAAGATTCTTGGTAAATTGAAAACTAAAAAATCTAGCCTATTTAGATCTGGGAAATTCGAAAAAGAAAAATTTGATGAAGATCTTGATATATTGATTAATTATTACAACAAAAAGGGTTATATCGATGCTCGAATTATTTCCTGGGAAAAGAAATTAGTTGAAGATGCATTTGTTATAGATATATACATCGTTGAGGGAAATCAGTTTCTGTTTGGTGATGTTACTGTTAACGGAAATATCCGATTTACAGATGAACTAATAACATCTCAATTCAGATTCAAAGATGAAGAAGTGTTTAATCTTGAAAAATTCAATATTCAGCTTGGCTCAGTTACCAATATGTATTATGAAGAAGGTTATATTTACGCCAGCTTTGATCACGAGTTAAAAAAGAGTGATGAAATTATAAATATTATACTAAACATAAATGAAAATAATCGGGCAAAAGTTAGGAAGATAGCTATCGTTGGAAACCGTAAAACCAAAGAAAAAGTAATTCGAAGACAATTAGTAATATCACCCGGAGATTATTTCCAACAGTCCAAGATTATGAGAAGCCAGCAAAACATATACAACATGGGATTCTTCGAACCAGATCTGCATTTAAGCAATCCTGATGTTATAAACAGACAAGGAGATGTTGATCTTGTGATCAATGTAAATGATAAAGTTTCAGGAAGTGCCAACGGTGGAATTGCCTTGAACAGTCAAGACGGTCTTGTCGGTCAGCTTGCTGTTTCTCACAATAATCTATTTGGGAATTCCTGGCAAAGCAGTGTAAAATGGGAGTTTGGCAGCACAACATCAAACTTTACTTTCAATTTTACAAATCCATATTTTTTAGATTCTTCAACTCTGGTTGGAGCTGATGTATATTTTACAACCAAAGAGTGGGATACTTACAAAGTAAAAACAAATGGTGGTTCTGTTCGGCTAGGACATCCACTTTCATTTTTGGATTATTTCAATATGGTTGCTAGATACTCATTGTACGCCAAAGAATACGATATCCTGGATGGTAGTGAAGA
>CAZSOM010000422.1:0-1618 GCA_964608295.1 uncultured Candidatus Cloacimonadota bacterium | reverse complement strand
CATCAGATATTTAAGATTCTCGTTATCTTGAAGCATCTCATACAAAGTCCCATTAAGAAACAAATTTGTGATCTCAAACCAATGACCTACCGGGTGAATACACTGCATCGGCAGATTATCTCTATAATCTTCGGCTTCACCACTCGACTTAGCCCACTCTATCAATGCCGCATGTAAACTGTCCTGTGCTTTCTGAGCTTGCTCATCAAGAATCTGCTGCGACATCTCCTCCCATAGAAAACGAAGATCACGTTCAGTAGGGATCAATCTCAATCCAACAACCTTACCCTGCGACAAGTAGATATTTTCATTACCCAGATTATTCCTTCCCTCTCCAATAAATGATGCAATAGCTGAATGAGTAAGGAAGCTGGTGGTAATTACATGCTGCAGGTTATTACCGTTTTTAGAATTAACCTGATTTGTCTTCGCCAGATGAACCTCTAGAAAATTTCTGTGCTTTCCTGCAAAAGCGGAAAAAGGGTTCAGCGATTTTACCACTCCGGAACCTTTTGTCCAGCGACTACCGGCACCACCGGCAAGAGTAACAACGGCAACTTCTCTGTTTTGGATTGCCTCTTGTCCAATTGAGACTAACTTCTTATCTCTTAAAATTAATTGTTCGGCAATTTCCCCCTTTTTTACATCTTCAATAATAGTATTTAATGGAAGCCTGTTTTGGGATACCCCGATCCTACCGGAAAGTAAATCCTTTTTTATTTCTTCATGCTGTTTTGGATTAAATCCCAACTCTTCTAAAAGGCTATTCAATGGTTTTTGATGATTCAATTCATCCTGATTTTGAGGAATCATCCTGTTGAATAAGCTCATAACCAGACCAGGATATTTATTATCAGATTTAACAGCACTACCTAACAATGCTAACTCAGATCTTTGGCTTTTGCCTAAAGTTTGAATATCCTTCTTCAAAACCCTTGGTAGATGAAGTGAATAATATCCTTCTGGCATCATTGCATTATTTCCAACATATAAATCAGCCCTGGTTCCTGTTTCATTTATACTAAAATTATAAACCACAGGCTCCATAGCAAAAGGAATAGCACTTTCAAATTTCCTTTTAGCTTCTAACATTATTTCCTGTAAGCGATTTTGTGCCATTAGCTTTACAGAAGGATCGAAAATAAAACCCATTCCTCCACCCGACATACCACCCATCATCCAAAAACCCCAAAATTTTTCTTTAAATTCTGATTTTACTCTATCTATTATAGTTTCAGTATATAAATTTGTTGCCCAGGGTATTATCTCTTGAATTGGTCCCTCGAAATTCTTGTGAGTAAATGCGCCTATCCCTTTAATATCCTCCCGTTTGAGCTTTTCTAAAACCTCATTAAAGTAGCTAATGGCTTTCTGCCTTGCTTCCCAGGCTTCTTCTGTGCGAAGGAGGTATTTTTCTGTTACCATTTCAAGAATAGGCCCAACATCCTGAGCCATACCACCATGTACCATAACCAGACTATCCTGTAGCTTTTGTCTTGCAACCCGACTTACAGTTCCAAAATCCAAAATTGTATGTTTCGGCAATAAGCAGCCTTTGCTTATTCCAAATTCAGGATCACCGTCTATAGCTTCCACACCTTGGATAATCTTCATCCCT
>CAZSOM010000421.1:0-1618 GCA_964608295.1 uncultured Candidatus Cloacimonadota bacterium | reverse complement strand
TCTTGTGCCAACAAAATCTCGCATAAATGCAGCTAAGGGATCACTTTTGAGATATGCTGCGTTAACGAGCTTTGCACTTGCGGTTTTTTTTGTATTAAAGCCGAATATTATTATTTTTGGTGCAGGTCTTCTTTCCGCGCAGATCGTGATCTATATAGTTGAGATTGTGAGGAATTTAAGAAACAATAAGTATTTTAGAGGATAAGATGGCTAAAAAGAAAAGCCAGATCTTAAAGGTTTTTATATTATTTGCGATAATTGAAATAGCGCTTGTTATTGTTTCAAGCGGTTTTAATAAGGAACTTCATGTTGGATTTGATGATGGAAAATTTGTTTTCAGAAATATTCAAAGTCATTATGATCTCCAGGAAAAAATAACTGAAGAATTTCAAATAGATGAGCACTTTCGACAAACTGGTGAAACACCCAAAATTTATGGTAGTAACCAGGTTTATGAATTTTTTAAAAAAGTATTTGGAGAAGCAAGCGCAGTGGGAACTTTCCAGCTTTTACGAATGTTGATAATTGTTGATCTTTTGTTACTTCTCATTGCTTTCTTAATAAAAAAGAGATTATTAAATAGACCATCACAACCTCAGATTTTATTTGAAATGACATATTCTGCTTTAGAGCAATTTGTGATCGAGACACTCGGCAAGGAAAAAGTAAATTTCACACCTTATATTGTAACACTATTTTTGTTTATCTGGATTAGCAATATGATTGGAATGATTCCAATTCCCGGTTTTATGGAACCAACCAGAAATCTGAATGTTCCACTTGGATTGGGAATTTTTGCTGTTGCAATTGTTCATATTACAGCACTTAAAGTAAAGGGTGTCTGGGGTCATCTTCAAAATTATATCAATCCTGTTAAAAATCCTCTATTTCTATTAGATACAATTGGAGAACTTTCCAAGGTTGTTTCTATCTCCTTCCGATTATTTGGGAATGTATTGGGTGGAGCAATCATTATTACAGTTGTTTCATCTCTTGTCAGTTATGTGGTTTTCCCGGTTGGTTTAACCCTTTTCTTTGGGATGTTTGTTGGAACTATTCAGGCGTTTGTTTTTACCATGCTGGCACTCACCTATATCGGTGTTGAGATCTCGGAGTAATATATGGAATTATCAATCGAATATATAAGGATTGCAGCTTATCTGGGAGCTGGGATAAGCGTAGGTCTGGGTGCCGTTACTACTGGAATTGGTTCCGGTATAATTGCCGGAGAAGGAGCACTCGGCGTGATGAAACAGCCTAAAGCAAATGATCAACTATTCAGAACAATGCTTATTGGTCAGGCAGCAGCACAAACTGCCGGGATTTTTGCTTTGGTTATCTCGATGCTACTCATCTATGGTGGTTTTGATACTGCTGAAGGTGGTTGGTTTAGGGCAGCTGCTTTATTAGCAGCAGGATTAGCCATGGGAATTGGTGCATTTGGCCCATCTCTAGGAGCAGGATATTCCGGTGGAGAAGCCTGTAAATCTGTAGCAAGAATGCCCAAGCATGGCAATGCAATCATGGGGAATATGCTCGTTGGTCAGGCATTATCTCAAACTTCTGCGATATTTGCCCTGGTTGTGTCCTTATTGCTGCTATATTCAGTACCGAATCA
>CAZSOM010000420.1:0-1622 GCA_964608295.1 uncultured Candidatus Cloacimonadota bacterium | reverse complement strand
CCAAAACATCTTGCAGAAGCCGCTCATAAGTTAAACTTAAGCCATGTTGTTATTACTTCGGTCACAAGAGATGATTTAGATGACGGCGGAGCAACACAGTTTGCAGAATGCATTAAAGAAATCAGAAAAGTACTGCCAGATTCTAGTATCGAAGTTTTAATTCCAGATTTCCAAGGAAATGAAAAAGCATTAGATATTGTTATTGAAGCAAAACCAGAAATTATCAATCATAATGTTGAAACAGTTCCTGGACTTTATGAAATTGCAAGACCTATGGCTAACTACCAACAGTCATTAAATGTCTTAAAATACGTTAAAAAACAAAATGCAGGAATTTACACAAAATCAGGCATCATGCTAGGTTTAGGAGAGAAAAAAGATGATGTTTTTCAATTATTTGATAATCTTGTTGACATCAACTGTGATATGCTTACAATCGGACAGTACCTACCTCCTTCTCACGATCATGTTAGCTTGAAAGAATATATTACACCAGAAGTATTTGAAGAATACAAAATTACAGGTTTGCAAAAAGGATTCAAATATATTGCATCTGGACCTTATGTAAGAAGTTCTTACAATGCTCTTGAAGGAATGAAGGAATTAACGAAAATTCAATAAACAAATTACAAGATTCAAGATACAATATTCAATAACCGAAAAACCAAGAACCGAAAAACCATTATGAAATACATCGAATTTGACAACTATATGAGATCTTCACATGCTTTTGCAGTAGAAGAATACATAATGAAAAATCAAGAGTTTGAAGATGAATATTTTATGTTTTGGAGAACCAAACCAACACTAATGATTGGCCGTTTTCAAAACACAATTCAGGAAATAAACTCACAGTTTGCCAAAAAAAATGATATTGATATTATTCGCAGAAATAGCGGTGGTGGAACTGTTTACACCGACCCAGATTGCTGGCAGTTTAGCTTTATTACCTGGAAAAATGCAGGTCAAGTAAAAGATTTTAGAGATTTTACAAAACCTGTTGTAGATGCTTTAATCAAACTTGGTGTTGATGCTGAATTTGCAGGCAGGAATGATTTACATGCAGCTGGAAAAAAGTTTTCAGGAAATGCTCAGTTTGGAATGAAAGATAGGTTCTTGCACCATGGAACAATTTTGTTTGACACTAATCTTGAGAATCTAGTCCGTTCTTTGAATGTTACTGATGAAAAAATTATTTCAAAAGGTATTCAATCAGTTCGTGAAAGAGTTACTAATATCAGACCATATTTAAACGATGATATGGACTCTCCTAAATTCCGAGATACAATGATTGAAATCCTCCGTGGAGATATGAAACAAATTGAACTGAGTGACAAAGACTTAATCGAAATAGAGAAGATTGAAAAAGATAAATTCCTTACTTGGGATTGGAACTATGGTAATTCACCAGCATTTAACATCACAAGATCAAATCGTTTTGATGGTGGAAAAGTTGAAGTTCAGTTAGATGTAAAAAATGGAATCATAGAAACCTGCTCTATTTTCGGAGACTTTTTCTGCAATGGAGATATTTCTATCATCCAGATTGCTGTTATTGGATGCAAATACAAAAGTTCATCAGTATAAAATATACTTGAGGAAGCTAAGGCTGCCGAAATGCT
>CAZSOM010000419.1:0-1625 GCA_964608295.1 uncultured Candidatus Cloacimonadota bacterium | reverse complement strand
TTCTTGTAAACCCTTGCTAAATAAGGATTCTATAAAAAACTTTCCGGAATAAGGGATATATTAAGTATAGCCTCTAAGATTATTCTGGATTCTCTGATTTAAAATCAACCTTTGTTAGGGATGTAATTTATTCGTTGTTTGACATCAAACGGTCACTGTCAACTATATCTAACCGAACTAATCTGGTCCAAACATAAGCTGTCCAAACACAAATAATGGGAACCAAAATTGTGAACATCCGATTGTAGGCACTGAGAAATGAACTGCCTATAAATGCAATTGCCGCAAATCCGAGTATCGAGAAAAGTTCCGAGGGGATCGACCTCCTGGCCACATAAGCCGGATAAAGTGAAGTAAAAAATAGAGTCAATAGAAAGGCATTCGGAACCACTACCCATGATGTTTTCCAGGTCTGGCGATGAAAGTCGTATGGGAAATCGAAAAGCAAGCGTAAAATGTTAGAAGTAACATTAGACAGAAACTTCAGTGGTTTTTTGCGTATATTCTGAAGTGCCTTATGCTTTAATATTTCGTCACGTTCCACCGGGGTAAGGCTGGCCAAACTATTGAACAGGAGGTAATGCTCTTTGTGCACAGGGACGTTTTCCTCTAGTTCTTTTCTGCCAAACCATGACCCAGTTTCTCCAGTGAACGGTGTGGAAATCCAATATAACGAAGAACCACCCGATGTCGACCAATAGAAAACCTTTTTGGTCAAATTGTAATTATTCCAGAGATATGGAACACAAAGCAGAAATGCGGTTATAAGAATGAATATGGATTCTCGTGCTTTGCATCGATATACCAACCTTACTATCAGCAATAAACATGTCGATGCTGTTATAACATAGCCGAAGAAAACTTTAGTAAGCGCAAGCCAGGCTAGAAGAACAGAAGACAATATCAAGTGTTTCCATCTTTTCTTGCCTCCTTTTTGGGAAGCCAAGTAATGAAATACAATAGCACTCATAAGGAAAACCGCAAACTTCTCGCTAATATTCATATGTAGGTAGAAGAAAAAAGGCAGGTACATTCCCATTATCAGTGCTATACGCGTGGAACAGCGCTTTGTCATATATAACAGCATGGATGAACGAAGGTAAACTATCGTGCAAAGAAGGAAGGCCACGTTGCATAGTTTGGCCCAAATCAGCGGAATCTCGAATTTAATGAACGGTGCAAGTAATAATGGGTAACCTGGCCCCCACCAATTCACTGAGGACAATCTTCCTCTTGATAACTCTTTAGCAATCGCCAGATATCCTCTCTCATCACCGGCAAGAAAATTTTCCGCCTTGAATATCACGATTGTGATATAAACGCTACCCAGCAAGAAAAGTCCAAACCAAAATCGGCTTCTTTGTGAAACTTGGATTCTCATATTTCCGCTAAAAATTTGGCAATCGATTGCAATTTGGAATTTACTAAAAACACCAAAATCCTTCATGAACTTTTCAATTTATTCAATAGTGATATAATATTTCCTGAGCTTTTGGGGAATGCATACAAAAAAGATGATTTTAACAGTTCACGGAGTCGAATGAAGGTGCAAACAGCCTTCCATCCAAGGGTGCCGGCTCGAAGGCCTTGCCGCATCAGATTTGTGGACCAATTGGGCGGCATTT
>CAZSOM010000418.1:0-1633 GCA_964608295.1 uncultured Candidatus Cloacimonadota bacterium | reverse complement strand
AACGTTAGATCATTATGAAAAACTGGAGTGAAGAAGAATTAGTCTTTTTGGAAAACAATTACACCAAACTTTCAATCATTGCGCTATGCAACCGTTTTAAAATATCGAGAGGGACTCTCAATAAAAAAGTAAAACAGCTAGGACTAAGGAGGGAGCAAAAATGGAACGAAGACAAAGAAAAGTTTTTAATCAAGAACCATTCGAAATTAACCCTTAACCAACTTTCGGGTGCCATAGGGGTTTCCGTCGGACTTGTTAGACAAAAGAAGTATTTTCTGGGACTTGTCGAAATTAAGGTCGATTCAAAATGGAACAGAGAATCTGTAATTAGAGAAATACAAAAATTATTTGAAAATGATGATCAAATAATTAATTCTCACAGAGTCAAAAAGAACTACCCTTCATTATATTCAATGGCTAGGACACTGTTTAAAAGTTGGAGGTTAGCAATTCAGGAGGCAGGAATAGATTATGATTTGGTGAGATTGAATACGCACGAACTCTCATGGGATAAATCAACAATAATAAACGAAATTAGTGACCTTTATTTGAAAGAATGTGATTTAAGCAGCAAATTTTGTCACAAGCATCATAGAAAATTATGGGATGCTGCGACGAGATATTTTTTTTCTTGGCGAAGTGCAATTGGTCGCGCTGATCTTGATTATAACGAGATTTCAAAAAATATTCTTACTTGGAATAAAGATACTGTAAAAAGCCTAATACTTCAAAAGAGTGATAAAAACCTTCCTCTGTTCGCAAGTTACGCAAAGAAAAACTATGTGAAACTTTATGGTGCTGCAAGAACCCATTTTAATACTTGGAGAGAGGCTATCGAATTTGCAGGTCTGAATTATTCTGAAATTAATAAGAGAGCAAACGAAATAGATTGGACACGAGATTTGATCAGAGAAATGCTGGTTTCAATGAAGGAAAAAAAAGAGAGTTTACAGGAGAATATTGTTTCATCAAAATTTCCGAGTCTTAGAACAGCGGCCAGAAGAAGATTTGGAACTTGGGAAAAAGCGTTGGCACATTCGGGTATCGATATTAATGATACTAGAGGGGATCTGAATACTGATGCGTATTACGGGAAACAGTTTGAAAAACTGGTTTATGAGATACTCGTTGCCTTGAACAGAAATATTGTTTACCAAAATCATATTGAAATAGAAGGCAAAATTTATATTCCTGATTTTATCGATATTAATAGTGGAACATGGATTGACGCAAAGTTGTCTAGCTGGGGATCTGGTGTTAGCGATACCGTTAATAAGTATCTATTAGTTCAAGATTATCTTGAAATTATTTATTTAAAATCAGGTGATAGAATGATGTCTGGTGTTAAATTTATTGATATTAATGACTTTTATTGTTCGTTAAAAAAAATTGGAAGAAATGATTTAATTGAGAGAGTAAAATCGATCCAAGCTTACTACAAGATCTAACAAATGTTTACACCGGACCGCATATCGCCGCTGCGGGTCTGAAGTTAAGCGGTTTTGGCAATCTCATCATTAATCAACCATTGGTGTAGCGGCCGGTGAAACTGGTTTCGGCTTAAAATCGATATCGAGAGCAATTGGGGTCGCCTATGAGAAAGTAAGTCAAGAAAAAACAGCTTTCCATTAAC
>CAZSOM010000417.1:0-1639 GCA_964608295.1 uncultured Candidatus Cloacimonadota bacterium | reverse complement strand
AATGTCAAAAGAACTAAGATTCCCAAACGTTAATTCTATCATTATTAGTGGAAGATTAACTAGAGATGTAGAATTACGCTATCTTCCAAATGGAACTCCAGTTGCAAAACTTTCCATAGCTTTTAACAGGAATTTTCAGAAAAATGGAGAATGGCAACAGGAAACAGGTTACATTGATGTAGTTGTCTGGAGTAAGCGTGGTGAACAATGTGCTGAATATTTGCACAAAGGAAGTCCTGTAATTGTGGAAGGTTATTTACGAACTCATTCTTATGTCGATAAGAACGAGCAGAATAGAAAAGTAACAGAGATTAACAGCAGCAAGATTTCATTCCTAGAGAAAGAAGGTTTCGATTCTAAATCTAATGATGAATTCCAACCTTCCGAAAATGAAAATTTTAAGAGCACAAAGCAGCCTGTTGCAGAAGTAACAGATGATGATGTGCCGTTCTAGAAAATCGTAGGAGAAAATAATGGAAGAAAAAATAGAAAACAAAAAAGTGGAAAACACAGTAGTAAAACCAGCAGCATCTCAGGCTGAAAGACCATTCACAAGGTCAAGACCATCACAGGACAGAGATAAAAGAAGAACTTTTAAACCTAGAGAGAATAAATTTCTCTTCAAGAAGAAAGTATGTTTCTTCTGCAAAAACAAAAATAGTGTAATTGATTACAAAGATGTAGGTCTTTTAAAAAGATTCATCGCTGAAAATGGAAAGATCACACCAAGACGTTTTACTGGTGCTTGTACAAAACATCAAAGAAAAATTGCTGTTGAGATCAAAAAAGCACGTCATATGGCTCTTATCCAATATACAGATAAGCATAAACATTAAGTAGTGATTTTAATTGCTGTAATTTCAGTTGTAATTGCAACGTTGTCACCCTTTTGGGGTTTGGTCTTTATATTAGCATTTAGTGATAAGTACCGGAATAAAAGAACATTGTTCAATGCTATTTATTTTGGTTTTGTGATTTTACTCTTTATTCTACAGTTTGTTGATGTTTTATCATTGATAGATCTACTGTTTGGAGTTGGTCTTTCTTCAGTTCTATTTATTTGGAGTTTGAATCGTACTCTTGATTTTATCAATGCTCTGATGTCAGTATTCTTCATGAATATACTTTATGCAGTTATCCGTTTGGTAATTTTTGGAAAACAATATGCTGAAGTGATCGCAGAAGTCATTGAGAAGTATAAAGAGTTTATTGCACAATCATTCCAAAATAATAGTGAGCAATTATCGATGGCTTTGGAATTAATTGATACATTTCAAGAGCTATTTACAAAATACTATGCCGGAATCTGGGTTTTTACAATTACAGTGGCAATCTATGCTGGAGCATTAATTCTTTCTAAGAAGGGAAGCTTAAAATGGGAACATAGAAAAATACAAATGCCCTTTTATCTGATTTACATTTTAATTTTAGCATTAGCAGGATTCCTGTTGCCTAGTATTCGAGTTTCTGGTATTAATGCACTGATAATGGTGTCACCATTGTTTCTGATCCAGGGGATTTCAATTTTAGATTTCTACTGGGGAGATTTTTTCAAGAGATCAAAATTCTTACTAATTTTATTGATCTTTTCAATGGTGTTTAATTATTTTATTTTGATATTAGTTGCTCTACTTGGGCT
>CAZSOM010000416.1:0-1647 GCA_964608295.1 uncultured Candidatus Cloacimonadota bacterium | reverse complement strand
TAAAATCTGATCAGATTTCCATCGATATTCAATACATACTCCGAAATATCACGAGGTAAAGTATCTATTACATACTGGTTTAATAATGTAGCAATTGAAGTTTTATAAAACAGCATATTATTTAGATCACCGTCATTTACAAAATTTGCCTTGACAAATCCACCAATCGCTGAATTCAAAATAGACAACATCACAATAGAAGCCGATTCATTTTTAATTTCCTGACAAATTAAAATATCAGGATCAGCAGCAGTTAAAACTGTTTCGAAATCTGCTAACCTATCATTTCCATCAAAATTAAGAGCATTATAACTCATAACTCTAAAGTTTGTATCTGCTATTAATGTAATTGTCAAAAGCAAAAATGAAATTATTATTAACTTCTTCATGTTAATCTCCTATTGAGCCGAAACTTTATAGAACATTTTATTATAAAGTGTTCCATCAATATGAATATATGTACTATCGCTAACCGTAGAAAGTAAATTTACAGGATCTATTGGAAAATCAGGAATACTGTTTGTATATACCTTGTAACTCACATTTGCAATTGTGTTTCCATCTGTATCTTCGGTTACAGCATCCCAATTGAGAATTACATCGGGATAATCTATTGTGATTGTTAGATTTTGTGGTGAATTGGGAGGAAAAAAAGTAAAACGTATTGTATCATCTCCGATCCAATTTGTGTAGTCACAGATCGACAACAAGGCTTCTGACGGTGAGGAAAAAGAAATAACGTCATTGTACATCATATTATCAAATTCAAGTAAAGCTACAGCATTTATGGAATTCGTGAGACCATAGGGAAGAGCAGAAGTATTGGGGGATGTAGCATCTGATTGCCAAATTGCTGAACTTTCAAAATTGATAGCATGAATGAAGCTTGGACTGGAAGAAGCACCTTGAAAGGCAAGAATTTGATCACCAGAAGTTGATAGTTGAAAGCCAGAAGTACCAACTATAGAATCATCGTCATCTGTGAAATTAGGATTAGTGAGATATGTGATAAGAGTACCGGAAGAAATAGCATTTGGAGCAAGATATTTTACTGCTCCTTCGTTCGCTCTGAATGCATTTGTATTTAACCAACCGCTATCAGTAAATCTGATCTCTGTACCAGCAAGAAGATCTGTGAGAACAACAAAAGCAAAATCATCTGGATAATCTGAATTAGTACCAATAATAGCAATTGCACCTTTTGCTAAATACTGAAACTCTTTTTGAGAATTAGAATCTATTATATTACTGTTAAGATCTTCAACGTTATTTATAGTGAGTGTGTATGTGTTTCCCTGTGTTAAGCTGGAAGTTGATAATGTGATTTTTGAATTATTTCCACCCAAACCTCTAACAGCTGATGAAGGATTTCCTATTCCACCAAGCGAGTAATTGGAAGTATTTTCCGAAGTTGTTTCATCTACGGTTTCGGAGAAATTCACAATAATTGATGTGCTACTGCTGATAGTTATGTTCTCTATTGTAGGGGGAATTTCCTCTTGTGTAGTTTCCCCCCAAATATCATCAACATATTCAGGATGATCTATAAATGGATTACGGTTATGTTGATAATCTTCATAAATAATATCGTTTCTGTTCTCTTCCCACTCATCTACTGGGTCTTCTACATGCCATTCCATCAGAGTA
>CAZSOM010000415.1:0-1648 GCA_964608295.1 uncultured Candidatus Cloacimonadota bacterium | reverse complement strand
AAAACAGTCCGTACTGCCTGAACTTGAAGAAGAATTGATTCAGCGTGAATTGGATTTAGCAACGCTTCAGGCTGAGTTGAACACTTTCGAGGCGAGCTATTTTCAAACTGTAGGCGTTCGATTAGCTGAACTTGATGAAGTTGAGGCAAAAATAGCCGAGGTCGAAGCACGACTGGAACCTCAAGATAACAATATTAAGGAACAAGCAGCGCAAGCTCGTGCCCAAGCCCAAAAATCTGCTGAAGCTACAGGCATTATTAAAGAATCAAGAGGGGAAAAATTCAAGCCTTCAGAAAGTCTCAAAAAATTTTACCGCGAAGTGGCCAAGTGCATTCATCCAGATTTAGCTGTAGACGAGAATGATCGTCTCCGACGTCAGGAACTAATGGTCGAAGCCAATGGCGCATACGAAAAAGGTGACGAAACCAAATTACGGGCTATTCTTGCTGAATGGGAAAGCAGTCCTGAATCTATCAAAGGAGAGGGAACGGCAGTAGAATTGGTTCGCGTTATACGCAAAATCGCTCAGGTTGAAAAACGACTTCGCGCTATTGAAGCCGAGGTCGAACAATTGGAAAATTCTGATCTTTTTAAACTTAAAACAAGAGCAGAAAAAGCAGAAGATGAAGGGCGAGACTTGCTTGACGAATTAGCATCAAGAGTGGAAGAGGATATCGTATTGGCCAAAAAACGTTTGGGTGAATTAACCAGAAGAGTCAACAAATGAGCGAAAAACATGGTCCGAAAAAGAATGAATTAACTCTATCCAAAAACCGCGGTTTGGCAATAAAAAGGTTAGATTTGGTAAAACGCGGACTTGCACTCATAGATGAGGTTAAGAAAAAAAAATTGGAGGTATTAATAGGCAATCATGAGGACGCCATAACTGAGATTCTTATAGAATATGTTAAGCTCTTAGTTACGGATAAATATGACCTATCGGTTACACCAGTTTTTCTTGGTGAAGAGATATTGAACTTTGCGAAGGAACATCCGATTGACCTTTTTATCATAGTGACTAACAATATCATTTTTCGTTCGGAAGATTTGCCTGCAGAACTCAGGATCGAGAAGGCTTTATGGCTTATCAAATTTTTAAGAGAGACATATGGAAGCCCTGTGATAGCTTTTTATGGTTGGCCAGATGATCCCTTATTTCCTGAAAAGGTCAAACAAGCTGGCGCAAATTATTGCTTCAAAATGCCTACCAAATTTGAGGAACTTAAAAAGCCTATTGAAAAGTGTCTGGGATTAAGGATGAGTGAATAGTTGTTATAGACTTTTCAGGCAATATATTTTTTAGATTTCCAATTTCAGGACTCCTGACTTCACATAAAATCAGATGAAATAGATTCGTCTGTAATAGCTTTAAAATCTTCAATTCACAACCTTTGTTATCTGCTATGTATCTTCCTTTTTTTTAAACCGGTTCAGAACTTGTGTTATCGAACTGTCAGGATTTTAATTCAAACATACATAACCGGGACATCAAATTGATTACGTATCTTTCTTGAAGTTTCAATCCCATCAATCTTTTCATACAAACCAAAATCCATCACAACAACATCCGGTTTAATCTTTCCAATTTCTGACAGAAGTTTTTCCTTTGTATAGATATAAGAATCCATTTTAAACCATTCGTTGATTG
>CAZSOM010000414.1:0-1666 GCA_964608295.1 uncultured Candidatus Cloacimonadota bacterium | reverse complement strand
CCCACTCGGTAAATTCACCACAATTCTTCTTCTTACGGAGCCTTTTCTTCATCTTCATCATCTCTCAAATCGAACGGCTGAACTCACTGGGTTTTACGGAAAGTAGCGGAGTAAAAATCCAGTGCAGTGATTTATGTTATAGATGTTTAATCTTAATATCACCTTTATTTTGTGCAAGATATTCCGCAAGTAATCTTCTATGACAATATTCCGCTGTTGGTTCAGAGCATAATAAAACTGAATCATTAAAGATATTCCAGTCTATCTTCTCAATTATTTTTCTTCGAATAATTATTTTCTTATACTCAATCTCGTATTCTCGCCAAGAAATAGACTTGTTTTTATATCCATTCAATAATTCTTTTGATGGGGCAAAATCAGGGCGATATAAATATTCAAGATCATGGATTTTCAGAAAATAAGGTAAGTGTTTCACATTAGTGAATCCAGCAAGTTGAGATTTGTTATTCAACCTAACATCAATCAATCTGATGACATTGTTTGATTTTAGAATTTTGAAAAATTCTTCTGCACTTTTTTGAGAGAATCCAATCGTATACAAATTCATAGTATTCCCTTTTTTTCTTCAATTGGATTATATCCAACCAATCTGTTTAGTTTTAAATAAAGAACATTTTCATCAATGCTATCAGTATCGAACAAGGAACTTTGTATAAAAGGGGATTTTATAATTTTGTTAATATCTGTTGAGATTTTGTGATATTCCTTATAATAATCAAGCAGCTTGTCCTGTAATAATTTATGCTCAAAAATACCTTTTCCAATTAAATGATTAATGACATAACCTCTTTTATGTAAATAATTTGAAATCAATGAAAACCTATGACATTCAATAGGATTCTTCTCAGAACACATTAATGCAATTTTGTAACCTTTTTTTATTCCTGCCTCTACTCTATAGATGCCTTTTTGAAATCTATCTGTAGCTACCACTTTCGAAAAATCAACTTTACCATCTTCGAACAGCAATTCCCTCTCCGTATATCTTCCACCTAAGTTATTCCCCATAGGTATATACAAAATATTATTTTCTTTAAGAGATGCGGATAGATTTTCTTTGTTGAATTGCCTTGCGAAACGACTATATGGAATACTGCGGACATCTACAACTGTATCTATCTGATGGTGCTTCAAATATTCAATAAAGGTCTCAATAGTATCTGTTGAATGTCCTATAGTAAATATTTGACTCATTTATTTTTTCTCATTCCATTCAATGATAGATGCTAAAAATTTGTAACAATAACCATTATATGGCAATCCAACACTTACGCATAAATAAATATTTTCAGTAGATAGTGTAAAATTACCATTTTCTCCTGATAAAAATTTTCGTTCGATTACCGGATCTGTTACAGGAAAAATATATGTTATGTCATTATATTCAAATTCGGCACGAATTTTACGCTTTGCGTTATCAAATTCTTGACCTTCTATCCGAACAATAATTTTCAATGATTTTGGCTTAATAAGATATAATGATTCCTCATAATTCACACACATATCTTCAGGAATTCTATCATATTTACCTTGATAGCTTGATGATTGGGTACCCCATAAACCATTGGGATCATCTAATAAATTATCCAAACTACTACTGAACTCTCCTTTTTTCTCCCAGTAATAGTCGTCGTCAATTAAATAA
>CAZSOM010000413.1:0-1667 GCA_964608295.1 uncultured Candidatus Cloacimonadota bacterium | reverse complement strand
TTCAGGGGAAAAAATGAGTTACGACATAGTAATTCCGCTGTTAAAAAAATACAATATAAACTATATTGATGGATATCAAATTTGTTCTGAATTAAAAAAAATATCCAAATATCCTTTATTCCCCAGAACAGGGACACACTGGAATTATTATTGCTCATACATTTTTATGGAAAAATTCATAAACAAATTGGAGACAATATTCGATCGGCAATTAGTTCATCTCGAACTAAAAAAAATAAATCTTTCACAACAGCCCCAGGGAACAGATGATGATCTCGCTCAACTGTCAAACCTGTTCTTTAAGAATCAATTGAAAGACACCTATCCCTATCCTGAAGCAGGAACGAATAATTCTGCATCATCGTTCAGGCCAAAAATATTCATGATTGGAGGCAGCTTTTCACAAACTGTTTCTTACTATTTAAGAAAATATAATATTACCAAAAAAATCATCCACTATGTATATTATTACCCCAAACAGTTGAAAATCGTAATGGAAGAAAACAAGGAGGACACAGTGACGACATTTACAAAAACACCGGAAATAGTTCGGGAGGATATAATTTCAAATGATGTGGTTATCATTGAAACGAATGAAGCCTGGTTAAACAATATTGGCTTTGGTTTTATTGAAGAAGCTCTTGATTATATACCACGTACTATTTCATCATCATGCATCAAGGCCCCGTTGCCTGATGATGCTTTTTCTGCAAAAATTACGGTTCTTAATGGATTGAGTGCTTTAAAAACCTCACAGACAACAAAGTATAAGGTTAAAATCAAAAACGTAAGTCCGTTCTCCTAGCCGGCAAAAGGTTTGATTGATGGTAAATTTCAGATAAATGTTTGATATCATTGGCTTAATAAACAGGGTGAAACAATTATCAACGATCAGTCCAGAACACCATTACCATATAACATCGGTCCCAATGATGAATTCTCCTGTGAAATTGAAGTAACAGTTCTTTGAGGGTTTTGGAATTGTTAAACGGGCTGACATCAATATCCAAAGGCACAAAAGGCCCGCAACTTGTCGTAACAGGGGTAATCTGAGGCGCCACCCGGCGGATTAACGCTGCGGATTTTTCTTTGACGATCGCATCAAAATCATGTTGGATGACATCAAAGCGTTGTCTGAGTGAAGGACTTGAAGTGGGGTGTCCAAATTGACCAAAATAGTTGCTCAAAAATTGACCCAAGAAAATTGCTCGGAAAGTCTTCTTTCATAAGCCTTTCAAGCGGATTTCAAGAGGTCCAAAAAGTGAAGAAAAACTGATATTGGTATGTTTCATAAAGCCTCTATACTGTTTGAATCAAAATATTTTTAATCTAATAAAATTAAACACATATAACTTTTTTCAACGTTCTATCGGATGTCTTTTTTTTCCAAACAACAACAAAGTTTAACCTATTGTTTTTATATGATTTTTTAAAAATATGGCCCATACTATGTTGATTTGTTATAAAGTTTGTCCAAATTAACTCTATCAAATCAGGATGTTATCTTTTTGGACACACTATATCTAATCGACTTAGGGAACTCAGTAGTTTTTAATATACCGTTTAATCAAGCCAAGACTTTTAAAATATGGACGTCTATAATTTAAAACCGGTAAATCAATATGATCTGACTCCCTATATTGATAATTAATCATGGTAAACCCCCG
>CAZSOM010000412.1:0-1668 GCA_964608295.1 uncultured Candidatus Cloacimonadota bacterium | reverse complement strand
TTTTTAAGGTGCTGAACTTCAATTACTATGGATCACCTGACTACTTTTACAGAAAAGATGTTGCACAATCGGTCAAAATGAGCGATATAAACGGGTTATGTAAATCTAGATTATAAATTGGGTAATCTCTGAGTATGGATAAGCGTACAAAAATAACATTTTTCGTTTTCGCTTTCATAGTAGTAATAATCATCTTGGGCTGGAATTTTGTCCAATTCATGAATGACTGGGCAGCTTATGATCCTAAGGAGGCAGCCAAGGACCTGGTGAGCGAGGCTATTGATAAGACTTACGAGAACCAAAACCTGGATTCATGTCAGGATTTACCCCCGTCTTGTGGAGGATCATGGGTCCCGGATGATTGTTGGACAATATTTCAGGAAATGTCATCCATCAATAACAACCGATATTCTATGTCTATTAGTTTCTATAATTGGGAAGACGAAAGCCGACCAACTAGGGGTGGGGACGAGATTGATGTTTTAGTATTGTTTGAAGATGGTTCATCCGTCAAAGTACAAACATATGAAAGCGTGATCTCCTATTGTTGGGAATTTGAAGAATGATACGGTGATAGCACTAAGATTTACATAACCCACGCTCCACCTGACAGCCGGTTAAGGTGGATGGTTAGGGAATTAGAATCGTCAAAGCAAAGACCCGGCTGCAGGTGAGCTACTCCGTTAGTTGGCAAAAAAGAATATGAAATTAAATCCAACCGATCTCCTTCTATCTGATAAATTGGCTCCTATCACTACAAGCATGGGATTCATAGAGAATGATTTTGATACTGTAGTAGAAAAATATTATCAATGGCACCAAGGAAATATTCACCGTTTTGATCCAAAAGCAAGGATTGTGATAGAAACTTTACAAGGAGATCTAGAAAAAGTACTTAGGAAAACGCTTCCACTTAAAATGGGGGATAGTAATCGAAGTTTATTTATACCAACAAAAAGCAATTGGATTGCTTACATAGATAATGGATATCGAGGAACAGACCCTTCTGCCATATCTTATATGGCAACACGTCTAAAATGCAGGTCTGTTTGGGTTGTTGCTGAACCTCACACAAAGAAGAACTATGGGTCACCTAGAATTGGTCGATCTGGAGCTTTAATATTAGAGCTACATGGGCCTGAGTTGATTAACAGGTCAAACCTAATCAGATCAATACGATTAGAGCATGATATTGGAAGTTGGAGTTTTGAGCAGAAAGGGGATCCACTTCCTTTTGAAAATCCGGATGATTATATAGCAAAATGCAAGACCAATAAATTGTCATTTGAAACCTTTTCAATGTATCTAAGCGAATTAGGATTAAATCCATTTACTCCATCTTTCTATTTGCCCGATAATGCGAACATTGCAAAAATGATTAATACTAGAAGACATAAAAAGATAAATGCACAAGATGTGTCTCTAAAACGAGCAAGAAGGCTTAATGGAATAGATAAAAGCCTAAGATTCCGAGGGGTAGTCTTGTCAAGAAAAGGGTACATCTAAATAGTTTTGGGGATTGCCAACTAACCCACGCTCCACCCGACGCGCGGGATGAATATTATTCATATATACCAATTATCTTCCAACTATTAAACGATAATAAAGATAGCAAGGAAATTGAGGATAAATTGTTCCAAATCGGACTTGACCGAATGGGATTAACAA
>CAZSOM010000411.1:0-1687 GCA_964608295.1 uncultured Candidatus Cloacimonadota bacterium | reverse complement strand
CTAATGATCCAATATCTGCATTATCTAATAGTTCTGATAATAATACTTTTGGGAAACACGATTGTTAATGTTGCAGCTGCATCTACAGCTGCTCTAATCGCAATCAATGTTGGAGAAAATTATCTCCCGGATTTTTCTCAATCAATTATCATGTTGGTCGAGATCATCATTATGACAATTCTGCTTTTGCTTTTTGGTGAATTAGCTCCAAAATTATTAGCGTTTTCATCTCCTGAAAAAACTGCCCGTTCTGCCAGCTTTTTTTTGGAAATTATCAAATACTTACTCTGGCCGATAATAAAAATATTAGAAATGATCAGCTCTATATTTTCTATCGGAAAAAGTAAAACTAAACAAAATGATATAACATCAGAAGACTTCAAGAATTTGATTAAATCTAAGGTTACACAACATCCATTGGAAGAAAATGAGAAAAGAATTATAACCAGTATTTTCCGTTTCTCCTCTACAGACGCTAAAAAAATTATGACTCCCAGAGTTGATATTGCTGGAGTTGACACATCTGAAGGCTTACAGAAAGTTAAAGATGTGATAATTAGTTCAGGACATTCAAAAATTCCAATTTATAAAACAAATATTGATAACATTATCGGAATAATTTATGCAAAAGATATCATTTTAAATCCAAAGAAAAGTTCAATCAGCTCGCTTCTACGTCCTCCACTATTTGTAACTGAAAACACTAAGATCCAGAATTTACTGAACAAATTTAAAAGGCGTAAGATCCAGATAGCTATAATCGTCGATGAGTATGGTGGAACTGAAGGCATGGTCACATTAGAAGACATACTAGAAGAGCTTGTAGGTGAGATTCGTGACGAATATGATAAAGAAAAACCAACCATCGTGAAACAAAATGATAATACCTTTATCTTGAACGGAATGTACTCCATCTCCGAATTAAATGATAGGTTTTTACTTGATATTGATGAGGAGAAATATGATAATCTTGCTGATTTTATTTATGATAACTTTAATAAAGTTCCGGAAGTAAATGAGAGTTTTGTTTATAATAAGCAAGTGATATTCACTGTGAAGCAAGTTAAAGACAGGCGTATCCAGTATATTACTTTAGAAGTTATTGAAAATGAAGATGAACAAGAAAATTAAATTCATAATCTTCCTGATTTTATTTATACTTCCCTTGTGGCTATCAGCAGAAATGTTTGATGTTTCTATCAAGTATCTTGGATTAACTGTAGTAAAGGTTTCGATGACAAATCAAGATTCAATTCTCTCTGTGAATGCAAGATCAACCTTCATAGCCAGTATAGCTTCCAATATGGATAATTATTACAGATCAATTTATTCAGGTAATTATCTACCTTTCAGTTATGAGAAGCATATTGATCAGGGTGATTATCTGGAAGACAGAGTAATTAGATACAACAGGCAAACACTTACAGCTATAAGAGTAAGCAATATTTCACCACAACACAATTGCGAGTATCCAATAAATAAAGAAAGTCGTGATTTCTTTTCTGCTCTTTTTTATCTAAGAAAAGCAATTGATGAACCTTCTGGTGAATTGTGGGTAGATGCTAATAAGCTTATTTGGAAAGTTGATTATAAGGTATTAGAAAAGGAAAAAATATCAACAAAACTAGGAAAGAAAAAAGCTATCAAAGTAAAAGTTAATTTTAGTAATTACTTACAGAAAGAAAAG
>CAZSOM010000410.1:0-1691 GCA_964608295.1 uncultured Candidatus Cloacimonadota bacterium | reverse complement strand
TTCTGTACTGATTGTGAATCGATCAGAATTTCTCCATTCGTAGCAGAATCAAGTAGCCCGATAATATTAAGAAGCGTACTTTTACCGCAACCTGAGGGTCCCATTACACTCACAAACTCACCTTTTCCTACATACAGATTGATTGCTTTCAGGGCAGTTGTTTCGATAGTGTTTGTTGTGTAAACTTTGTCGATTTTGTTTAATTGGATCATAATTCAATATCTCCCGTAATTTATTTGTTTTTAATTCTTATCTTGGTTTGATGGATGTGATCTTCCATATTAGTAATAATTACCTCTTCACCTACTTCAATTCCACTTTCGATCTCCACCCAATCAAAATTTGTATCACCGACCATCACAGTCCTACGCAAGGCATTTTCACCTTCAACAATAAAAATATCCTGTCGACCAGAACCATTAATATATGGCCCATTCTCTACGCGAATAATATCTGTTTTAGATGATGTTATCACGAATACATCTACTCTCAAATTTGAACGCAATAGATCATTAGTCTTATCTTCAAGTTCTACTATAAAATTGATGACCCCGTTTTCAATAGTTGGCTTAATGTTAGAGATTATACCCCTAAGATCTGTTTCGTTAATTCGAACATTAACAGGATTCCCAACTATCAATTTGGGAGCGTGAATATCGGAGATCTTGGATTCAACTTTAAACTTTTCCAGATCAGCAATACGAGCGATTATCTCACCTTGATTTACATTCTCGCCGATATCATCTTTTACCCAGGTGATAACACCATTACGCACTGATTTTGCTTCTGCCAGTTTCATTTTTTTTTCCAATTCCAGCATATTATTCTCATGGATCTTGATATTCAAATCCAATTCTCTCAGATCTGCAATCAGTGATTCTTCCTGGTTGATAATTTTCTTACCTTTCTGAATTTGCTCAAGCCTGGCAATTTTCAAGTTCAGCACTGCCTGTTCAAGATTAACCTTAGCCCCACCACCAAATTCATAGATGTGTTCCTGCGCTTTAACATTTGCTTCTTGAGCTTCTATCCTTAAACTCATAATCTCATATTCACTTCTCAGGTCGATAAGCATTCTCTCCATACTCAAACTCAGTTGATGTTTACGATTGATCTTCAACTTGTACTCATCCTGAAGCTTTTTATACTCTATCGAAGTAAATTCATTATTCAGTTTCAATATTGATTCACCAATTTCAATTTTATCTCCCGCTTTATGATATACACTATCAATAGTCGAAGTGAATGGAGAAGTGAGAACCTGCTCGAACTCAGGAATAATGACACCAGAAGCAGTAATAGATCCTTCAATTGAACCAAGTTCTACAAATGCTGTTTGGATTCTTGAACGCTTTATACTGGGATTGATAATTGATTTAAAAAAGAAAAAAAACATGATAAACAATACAAATATGAGTGAATATTTAAATATTTTCTTTAGTTTTCTTTTTCTAATATGCTCTTTTGATAACTCTTTATCCATCTAAAAACCTTCTTTTTTTTATCGATAAAGTAGCATGAAGTATACCAAAGAGTTATCTCTTTATATTTAGATAAGTTATAAATCTTTTATAGTAAATATTATTGTTCGGAATTGAACATACTGTTCGAAAATAGCAATAAAAAAAACCTCTCGGAAAGAGAGGTTTTAAAATTTTGTTCTTTTATAATCAGTTATAGCATCTCTTCAA
>CAZSOM010000409.1:0-1694 GCA_964608295.1 uncultured Candidatus Cloacimonadota bacterium | reverse complement strand
CCAGTAGTTATTTTCACAGTCTAAATTTTCCCAAGCATTACTAAAATTATCATTAAAATAATTTTCTGATATTATGTTATTATTTGAAGTTGATACATGAATATATATTCCACCCCAATTATTATTTATTTGATTGCATATTATTTCATTATCTCCACCAGACACAGCATAAAAAGAGATTCCTACGTGCCAGAAACTTAGAAAGTTATTCTCTATTCTGTTGCCACATGTACTTGGACCTCCGAAATTAATTCCATAACCCAATTCATTTGAATTTACAATATAATTATTTTGAACAAAATTATATCTTGAATCTCCTATTTGAATCCCGATTTCTTCATTATCTAGTAAAACATTCTCTGATATTATGTTATTGTCTGAGAAATCTAAGAGAATCCCTTTCTCCTCATTGTTTATGATAGTATTTTTAATTAACTCACTATCACTCATAAAAAGTGATACAACACCATACTTATTTTCATTTAAGATATTATTTTTAACAAGATGATTCGAACCATAAACTAAATAAACTCCATATTTAAATCCTTCTATCAAACAATTTATTACAGTATCATTATAGATTGTGATTTCTCCATTTCTTACAGTAACACCATCATCAGTTCTATCATCCCCTTGGATCAAGTGGTTGTTCCCATTTAAAATTATGTTATCAGTTGCAATAATTATTCCGTTCTCAGGACAATTCAGCAAATCTTGGGTAAGAATTATACTTTCGTTAATTATATCCCCGCATTCAATACAAATTGGATAATTGTCTATACCGTCTCCTTGTCCTGTTACTTCATAATTACCATTACCTTGATAATCTGACCATGAATTACCTTTCTGGGTATAATCCCAATTGTTATTAATTGAGTTTTCATCTTCAAAGGCATTAATGTCATTTTCAATAAAATTATTGTAAATTGTATTGTTCTGGCTGTTTTCTAAATACATTCCATTGTAAAAAGCATTAACTCCACAGTTGATAATCGTTACTCCGGTTATGCCAATAAGATATATTCCATAATTATCTGTTGGTGGATTATCATCTGTGCATTTTATAATGTGAAAATTCCCATTTACTGTAATATCATCTTCTGCGATGATCAGACCACCGCTTTCAAAATAAAGATCACGAGTTAAGGTTGTATCGGAATATACATAAATGCTTTCTCTTAAATATTCAATTTCATCTTCATACTTTATGCGTTTTTTTGTTTTATCAAATTTTCTTTTGGGTCTGGTTCGGTTATATTCTTTTGTTTCTATATAATTTGTATTGTTTTGTGCTCTACGGATTATAGTTTCACATTCTCTTATCAAATTCGAAATTTCTGGATGTTTGTGTTTTGCTTTTTCAAGTTCTTTTTGGTTTAGGGTAATTTCGAGGATAAGATTATCAATTAAATGTGTATCAATTCGTTTATAGGTTAATGATTCCTTTAATTCTTTTATTCTTCTTCCTGTAGATTTTATCAGGAATCTTTCTATCTTTTCTTCCGTTTTAAGGTTTTGTTTTTTAATACTTGTATTGTCTGAATTTAAAACGGCAAAAAGGTATAGACAGGCAAGCAACAAAATTAAAATTGATAATATTTTTTTCATTTTCATATCCTCCAATTCTTTCAATTTGAATGAGTTATTAAATGATGATCCTCGTCAAGCAGTTTATTTAAGTTTCGACTCGAAAG
>CAZSOM010000408.1:0-1698 GCA_964608295.1 uncultured Candidatus Cloacimonadota bacterium | reverse complement strand
TTTGATTTTATCGTGATATCGAAATTTCTCAGACCAAATTATCCATCCTATAAAGAATCAGTAAAATCAAAAAATGATGTTTTAAAACAATACAAATTTGCCATTTGCTATGAAAATGCAAAAAATATTACTGGATATATTACTGAAAAAATATTCGACTGCTTTTTTGCCGGATGTATTCCAATCTATCTCGGAGCGAAAGTAATTGCAAAACACATCCCGCAGAATGCATTCATTGATAAAAACAGATTTAATATTTATGAAAAACTTCATGAATTCTTAAGTCAAATTTCTGATAATGAGTATATCAGATATCAAAATGCAATAGAACAATTTTTACAAAGTGACAAAATTCTCCAGTTTAGTGCAGATCATTTTGTGGATATTGTATTAAAAAATATTCTATAAAGGAAATTATTATGAAAACGGCTTTAATTACGGGAGTTACTGGTCAAGATGGATCATATCTCGCAGAATTTCTACTGGACAAAGGATATGAAGTTCACGGGATAATTAGAAGGAGTTCATCTTTCAACACAAAAAGGATTGAGCATTTGTATTTGAAAGAATTAATTAGCGATATGCATAGAGATAAGTATCTAAATTTTCATCTTCATTACGGAGATATGACCGATTCCAGTAATTTGATAAGGTTAATAAAACAGATCGAACCTGATGAGATCTACAATCTGGCAGCACAATCTCATGTGAAAGTATCTTTTGAAGTCCCTGAATATACTGCCGAAGTTGATGCAATTGGAACTCTACGATTATTAGAAGCGATCAGGCTTTTAGGGATGACTGAGAAAATGAAAATTTATCAAGCGTCCACTTCTGAATTGTATGGAAAGATACAAGAAGTTCCTCAAGATGAGAACACACCATTCTATCCTAGAAGTCCTTATGGAGTAGCTAAGATCTATGCTTATTGGATCACTAAAAATTATCGGGAAGCCTATAATATATTTGCTTGTAACGGTATCATGTTCAATCACGAATCGGAACGAAGGGGTGAAACATTTGTTACAAGAAAGATCACCTTAGCAGTTGCCAGAATCAAAGCAGGGAAACAGAAAAAATTGTATCTCGGTAACCTGAATGCCTTAAGAGATTGGGGATATGCACCGGATTATATAGAATGCATGTGGTTGATCATGCAGCAGCAAAAACCAGATGATTATGTGATAGCTACAGGTGAAATGCACTCAGTTAGAGAATTTTGTACTCTTGCTTTCAAAGAGGTTGGTATTGATCTGGAATGGAAGGGAGAAAACATCGAAGAGATCGGTTTGAACAAAAAAACAGGTGAAACATTAGTTGAAGTAGATCCGAAATATTTTCGACCTACAGAAGTAGATCAATTGCAGGGGAATCCACAGAAAGTCAAGAAATCGTTGAATTGGGATCCTCGTAAAACTCCATTTAAGGATTTGGTGAGTTTAATGGTTCGTTCAGATCTGAAAAAGATCAAGATAGGAAATTAGCATGAATAAAATAGATCATCAAATTGGTGTTGGTGGATTGATCCTTGGAAAAGAAGAAAAATATTATTTGAATAAAGTAATAGAAAGTAGTCGATTATCTTACGGTCCGATCACAAAAGAATTCGAACATTTATTTGCGAAAGAACACGATTCTAAATATGGATTCATGAGTAAAATTCCAATCAAGTATGACCCAGAAGCGTCTTGTCCTTTA
>CAZSOM010000407.1:0-1704 GCA_964608295.1 uncultured Candidatus Cloacimonadota bacterium | reverse complement strand
TTAATGCTTGCATAGATTATTGCTGACTCTTCGAAAACTTCATCATACTTTGTTTCTTCAATGTACTTATAGTTAATGTCATCTTCGATAAAATCATATTTTTCATCACCATCATATTTTGAGAGCAATGAGCTAACTTGTGTTAATGTTACAGTTTTTTCATCATTTCCTTTTTGAACTATTTTGCCTGGTATAATCAAACAAGCAAGAGCAATCGTAAGAATTACAGTTTTCATGGTTTATTTATTTATGGTTAATAATTATTAGGTTCTTTTTTCAGGGCACAATATACGAAGAAAATTCATTGTAGATAAATAAATCTATTTAACTGATTGTTCCGTAGTTTATTTTCCCTTGATTTAATTTTTTTAGTGTCAGCTTTAAAATATAATTGTCAGGGTGTTGTAATTCAGAATCTTTACTTAGAATATGAGATGCAATTTCTTTAACATATTGAATAAGTTGTCCATCTTGACTAAGATTAGCCATTTTTAAATCGAATGCGAAACCACTTTGCATTTTGCCTTCCAAATCACCAGGTCCTCTGAGTTTAAGATCGGTTTCAGCAATCTCGAATCCATCTGTAGAATTGATCATAGTGCTAATTCGATTGTATCCATTTTCTGTGAGCTTGTCGCCAGTCATTAATATACAATATGATTGCTCAGATCCTCGTCCAACACGACCTCTAAGTTGATGAAGTTGTGAAAGTCCAAAACGTTCAGCAGATTCTATTATCATTACAGTTGCATTTGGAACATCAACACCAACTTCGACAACTGTTGTTGCAATCATAATATTACTTGTTCCTTTTTCAAAAAGATTCATAGAGAATTCCTTTTGATTAGGTTTCATTCTACCATGCAGAACAGAGGTTTGAAATTCTGGAATAGGGAAAGCTCTGCCATATCCTTCGACACCATCTTCTAAGTCTTTGTAGTCCATCTTCTCCGATTCAGAAATTAAAGGAAAAACGACATAAACTTGGCTGCCAAGTTTTATTTGTTTTTTCATAAAACCGAAAACACGTAATCTATCCTTGTCTTTAAAGTGTTTTGTAATAATTTTCGTTCTGCCAGGAGGTAGTTCATCAATTACTGAAACATCAAGATCACCATAAAGTGTCATTGCTAGAGTCCTAGGAATAGGAGTTGCTGTCATTACAAGAATGTGTGGTGGTAGTGTGTTTTTCTTCCAAAGTTTTGCTCTTTGTTCAACACCAAACCTATGTTGTTCGTCGATAATTACCATACCTAGGTTCTTAAAACTTACGGTATCCTCAATTAATGCGTGAGTTCCTATCAATAAGTTCAATTCTCCTGATACGAGATCTTCGTGGATTTGAGTTCTTTCTTTTTTTCGAGTAGAGCCAGTTAGTAGTTTTAGGTTAACATTTAATCCATCAAGGAATTTTGATATCGATCGATAGTGTTGTTGTGCAAGAATCTCTGTAGGAGCCATTATGCAGGCCTGAAAAGAATTGTCAATTGCCATCAAAGCTGTTAACAATGCTACAAGAGTTTTACCACTACCAACATCACCTTGCAACAAACGATTCATTTGTTTCCCAGAACTTACATCATTTCTAATTTCCCGTAAAACTCTTGTTTGGGCACTAGTTAAATCAAAAGGAATTTTTTGGAAGAAACATTCTTTTACAATTTTATCTTTAGATCTGTTAAAAATAAAGCCTTGTGAAATTGA
>CAZSOM010000406.1:0-1709 GCA_964608295.1 uncultured Candidatus Cloacimonadota bacterium | reverse complement strand
GATCCGCAAGGTCAGATCATTAATAAATTCATCGAAAAGCTGAGTTTCAGTATTTTTCAATGCATAGGAGAAACTTACGTCTCCTTGTTCATTTGAATACGCAAAGAATGTATCATCATCGATAAATGTACTAACTGGATAAGAATTATTATAGAGATTTAACAATTGATTATAATATCCAGAATTATAACCGATAATTTTCTCACTACCTCCAATGATTGTTGCAGGAAAACCCATTAGATCGTAATATTGGAATCTTTGATATGAATAATTATCATAAAATGGTTCGTCATTAAGATCAGCAAAATAGTTCAACGATACACAATTTGAAGAGTTAAGCACTTCTGCTTGAACATCCCAGATACTAAATGAATTTGAGTTATCCAATTGCACTGCATTTTCAATCATCAGTTTTTCTGCTAGCTCCGGGAAAATTTGAAATTCATCCTCAACATAATTATTTTCTGTTAAACTATCTGTCTCACAATAAAGTTCTGCTTCAAATTGATATTGAGAGGCTCTATTGGAAAGTCTATACAACAAACTGTCACTCACATCTATAACATAGGTTTCACCTGCATTAAGCGTAGGAAGTCTAATTTGTGAGCAGATCGTGTTACCCTCAGCATAAACTAGATCAATAACTTCTGTAGGATTTTCCAGAAGAGGAATTATGTAACTTCCTGTTACCTGAATATCAGAATTATTCCTAATTGTGAATTTTGGATAGATCGTGCTTCCTGGAAATACTTCACCTTCCCATTCTACATCAATCATGTCCAAATCTGTTCCTTCTGTTATAAACCTGCCATGTAGGCTAAAAAGAAATTCAGAATCATAACTTATACTGTACATATTGTAGTAGTATCCATCATTTAAAAAATAGCTTTGCAGACCACCAACCGCAGAAGCAGAAATAAATTGTTCAGAAGAATTTGTTGGATAATCAACAACCAACCACAATGTAGTATCTGTTATAGTATTTGAAAATTGAATGTAATTCCAACTTTGATATTGAATTTCGGAAGCTTGCAATGTTTGTGTAAATAATATCTGACTAGCAGGTTCAAGAAGAGGCTGCCCTATTGTATCTCTACACACTTTAACAGTTAAAGGATCAGATCCTATACTTCCAGGCAAGAATAAATTTGCACCTTCTGCTTCGAACATGAGTGAATCAAAACCTGTATAATACTCTTTGAGCTCAAATTTTACAGCCCAACTATCGCTACCAAACCAGTGTTGTTCATCAGTATTTGTATGATAATATGCAAGAGTGTCACGTATTGCAGGTCGTACATTCAAACCGGATGCTACATGATAATCTACAGCATTCAGTTGAGTACAAATTATGACTATTAAAATAACATAATATCTTTTCAAAAGCTACACCTCTTTTGCAATTGTTTGTAATTTAAGTTTATTGTAAAGCATTATATCTTTCTGGCTTTCTTACGACCCTTCCAACGTTTATGTACCCAAAACCATAAATGTGGATATTGGAAAATGTATTTTTCTATTCCTTTTGAGATAACTTCTGTAAATTTAGTTATATCCTTCAAGTTATTTTCAAAACCATTTGCTGATATTATCTCCTCACAAATGAACATATGACTCCCATCATCTTTCCTGATAGCGTAAGCAGGAACAATCGGACATCCATTTCTTATTGCTATCTTAGCTGCTCCCACAAACGTTGATGCCTCATG
>CAZSOM010000405.1:0-1720 GCA_964608295.1 uncultured Candidatus Cloacimonadota bacterium | reverse complement strand
GTGAAGAATTGTAACTCCATCTTTTGTGAGTTGTTCAGCTGCAACTTGTAAAGGATTCTCACCTTTTTTTATATATCCTTTTTTCACACAATCTTCAACATTAGTGAGTTTCACACGACTATTACCTAGAACACTTCCACCAAATTTATAAAGCAATTCTGCTGATTGTCGTACATTATCCGGGATCGAAATGGAGTTTCCTTCCAGTAATCCCTTATATCCATTCAAATAGCCAATTATCTCGACATTTGGCACCATCTTCGTGTATTGTACGATTAATCTTCCAATTGATGATGAAAGACAGGGAGCCAAACCTCCAGCTGTTAGTATTGCAACTTTATCTTTAGCCATTAAATCTCCTTAAGAATTTTAGTCTCCAAAACTTATACCAATATTTCTAGCAGTATGCATTAGATCTGAATTCAGATCCACAAAATGATATTTCTCGATAGCTTCATTGATAGGAACTGATACTAGTTTCCCATTTTGAAGTGCTGCCATCTTCCCAAATTCTTTATTCAAAACCATTTCAAAAGCTTTAACACCGAGTTGAGTTGCTAAAATCCTGTCATAAGCAATTGGTTTGCCACCTCTTTGCAGATGTCCAAGTAATGTTACTCTTATATCAGTAGTAACGCCATGTTCTTTCAATTCATGCATTAATCGGTAGCCAGCTCCTCCCAATCGTAAATCATGATGACCAAAATCATCATTTTCCTGATATTGTACGTCACCATCAATTGGACTTGCTCCTTCTGAAATAACAATATTAACAAATCCACGAGAATTATGAATTCTTTTATTGATCTGTTCAATGATTTTATTAATATCATATTTTATTTCAGGAATAAGACATACTTCTGCTCCACCTGCAACTGCAGAGTGTAAAGCTATCCAACCGGCTTCTCTTCCCATTACTTCCAGGATTAATATACGGTTATGACTTGCTGCAGTTGTTACAAGTTTATCAACTGCATCAGTGGCGATTTCAACTGCTGTGGGAAAACCAAAAGTAGTGTCAGTAGCAGCAAGGTCGTTATCGATTGTTTTAGGTACTCCAATTATATTACAACCCATTTCAAATAGTCGCTGAGATATTTTTTGTGAACCATCACCACCAATATTGATCACTGCTTTCACATTAAGAAATTCAAGTTTTCGCAGCATCTCGGCAGAGCGGTCTTCTTCATACCAATTACCGTTATTATCCTTTATTGGCCAAGCAAATGGTCCACCTTTATTGGTTGTTCCCAGGATAGTTCCACCTCTAACATGGATACCTGCTACTTTTGAATTATCTAATTCTATAATTTCCATAGGATCATGTAAAATGCCATTAAAAGCATCTCTACTGCCAATTATTTCCCAATCATTCTCTTTGGATGCTCGTTTTACGATTGCCCTGATAACTGCATTAAGCCCCGAACAATCACCACCGCCAGTAACGACAAGACACCTTTTTTTCATTCTTACTCCTAAGTTAAATAATACTATGTTAGAATCTGAATTAGAGATTAAATGACAAGGATTTTTTTTAGCTTTGATCAAAGTTTTATCATGAATATTTAAAAAAGAGTAGTAAGCAAAAAGCCCCTCAGTTTACACTGAAGGGCTAGTTGCTTATCTTATTTCACAAAGACAAAGCTTTGTGTTACTTAACCAATAGGAAATAGTTGCTCCTCCCAAAACAGGTCGAAGCTAAATACTATTTCACCAATAG
>CAZSOM010000404.1:0-1744 GCA_964608295.1 uncultured Candidatus Cloacimonadota bacterium | reverse complement strand
GTTTCAAAACGAGGTCAACAAACGCTGGTATCGATGTTCAGATCGTGCCATCCAGTGGCCCAACGGAAAAATGGTTCGTTTTGAATTAGCAATTGACATTACCGACCGAAAACAGTCCGAAGAAATCCAGAAAACACTATTTAATATTTCTAATGCCTTAAATACAGTAAAAGATCTTGATGAATTATTTGCAAAGATCAAACAATTTTTGGGAACTATTCTTGATACAACAAATTTCTTTGTTGCATTGTATGATGAAAAAACAGATATGTTATCTCTTCCTTTTCTTGTTGATGAGAAAGATGAATTTGAAACATTTCCAGCTGGTAAAACTCTGGCTAAATATGTAATTAAAATTGGTAAACCTCTTTTTGCTACAAACGATGTAGTAGAGAATTTAGAAAAAAAAGGTATTGTAGAATCTGTTGGATCTCCTTCCGAAATCTGGTTAGGCGTTCCCTTAAAGATTGAAAACCGGGTAATCGGTATAATTGTTGTTCAAAGTTATGATGATCCCGACATTTACACAGAAAAAGATTTAGGAATTCTCTCTTTTGTCTCAGAGGAAATAGCTATAGCAATAGAAAAGAAAAGAGCGGAAGAACAAATATCCAAAGATCTGGCAGAAAAGAATACACTTCTGAAAGAATTGTATCATCGTACCAAGAATAATATGCAAGTGATATCATCAATGCTTCGAATTCAGTCTCATCAATCGGATGACGAATTTGTGCATGAATCATTCAATGAAATAGTACATAAAATCCAAGCTATGGCACTGGTTCATCAAAAACTTTATGAAGCTGAAGATCTCTCTAATATTAATTTGAAGGAGTATATTGAAGATATGCTAGAGTCATTAATGCAAAGCTACAATATTCAGACTGAATTATTTTCATATAATTTGATTTTGGAAAATGTTTTCGTCACGATTGATTCTGCTACACCTTTAGGTTTGGTCTTGAATGAACTGATCTCCAATGTTTTTAAACATAGTTTCCCTGATGATAGAAAAGGTAAATTAACGATTAGCATGGAACAGGAAAAGAGTGGAGACATTAATATTCAACTTAAAGATAATGGTGTTGGATTACCACCGGGATTTAATCCGGAAACAACAAAATCAATGGGACTTCAGACCGTATATTCTCTTATACTATATCAGCTTCAGGGCAGTTTAAATTATGAAGTTAAAGATGGTTTGAGTTGGTTCATTAAATTTAGTGATAAAAAAAAGAAACTAAGGGTGTAATATGAAAAAAATCAAGATATTAATCGTTGAAGATGAAGTGCTTATCGCACAATGTTTGAAGATGGATCTGGAACTAATGGGATTTGATGTCTGTGATTCTGTTGCAAGTGGAGAAGAGGCAATTATCAAGGCTAAAGAAAATAATCCTGATGTAATTCTTATGGATATCAACTTAGCGGGAGAATTGGATGGGATTGAGGCAGCAACAGAAATAGTCAAATACAAAAACATACCCATTATGTTTTGTACCGGATATGGAAATAAAGAATTAGTTGATCGTGCTCAGAAAATTAAACCAGTAGCATTCCTCCGCAAACCAATTATTATTACAGAAGTACAAACATTTATTAATTCGATTTTTTCTGTTTAAAATACTAGTTTATATTTTCAATATATTTGTTTACCTCTATCACAGATTCGTAATTATCAAAGAACGTCAGCAAGAAGAGGTGTTCTCATCGGATTAATTAGAGTTGTAATTATCTATTTTAA
>CAZSOM010000403.1:0-1745 GCA_964608295.1 uncultured Candidatus Cloacimonadota bacterium | reverse complement strand
GGACTATATAAACCGTATAATATGTTCATCAAGGTAGATTTTCCTGCTCCGTTTTCTCCAAGCAGGGCATGAACTTTTCCTTTAAAAACATCTAGGTTAACTGAATCATTTGCAGTAAAATCACCAAATTTCTTAGTGATATTTTTCATCTCAATTACTTTTGTGAGTGACCGTGTGGCATTTTCATATCCCATATTACACTCTCTATTTATTTATATATTTTTTTTGATAATATTAAGTGATGTGTCAAGAATTAAATATTTGCTGAAACCTTTGGATATGTTGATTTACTTACTTAAAAATTGATTCCTAATCCAAGATTCAAGGAGTTTATGGCAGATCCACCAGTTTGCAATCTTTGGAATTCTGAAGAGAGTATAACTTTCCAATAATGGATTTTTATACCTGCATTAAGCTTGGACACAGGATGGGCATTCAGCCAACCGATATTTGCTGCAAATTCTATAGAAATTGGTCTGAAAGGATAAATTTCAAAGCCTGTATTCAGAGCTGGTCCCCAATACTGATCAGATCGATCTAAGCCTTTTGCACCAATTCCCCAATACCAATTTATGCCAGGTAATCTGCATCTGTAATAGTCTATGAACAATTCATAATATTTCATTTTATCAAGAACATTACCGTATGTTTCCTCGAAGTTTTGAAAAAGAAGCTTTAGATTAAAAGCATTGAGAAAAAAGAAATTACCGTTAACTGAAATTCCGTTTAGTATTTCTGAATTATAAATATATTTGATCTCAATATCTGCATCGTAACTAACTCCATTGTAAGAATATCTTCCACTTTCATCATCATTATAAATAAGAGGTTGAAATTTGTATTGATCAAGTGGTTCACTGCCAATGAATACATTATAAACTAAGTACAAAAATAGTTGAGTGCAAAAATTATCTTCATCCTCATCTCCTTCATCACAATCATCAATATTTTCATTTTCATGCTCATGTTCATTTTGTAATGGTTTTTTCAGTTCATTTTCAAATTCTTCAAGTTTGCCGGTTTCAGCAAATAGTAATGTGATAAGTGTAAAGATGAGAAGAAGTATTATTTTTAATTTCATGTTTTAGAAATTGAATTATTAAAATTTCTGTCAATCTGAAATATGGCAAAAAAAACAGGGAGTGAAAACCACTCCCTGTCAACATTATTTATTAGAATCTATTTCTTATAATTTTTCAGGATTTCCAGTACTTTATTGATGTCAGCTTCTGTATGATTTGCATTCACCTGGAATCTGATCTCTTCATCACCTTTGGGTACTACAGGGAAGTTCAGCCCAGTTCCCAAAACTCCGTTTTCTGTAAGATAAGCAACCAATTTCGTAGTTTCAGCAGTATCTCTCACCATTAATGGAACAACAGGATGAGGACCTTCAATAGTTTCAAATCCCAAAGAAGTTAATCCATCTTCAAATTTCTTGGTCATTGCTGAAAGATGAGCTAATCTTTTAACTCCCCAATCACTTTCTACCATATCTAAAACTTTCAAAGTAGCAGCAGCTTCTGAGCAAGTGATAGGATTTGAATAGATATACATAGGAGCAGTTTCACGTAGGTAATCTAATACAGTTTTTGAGGCAACAACATATCCGCCATTCACACCAAAAGCTTTCCCTAAAGTACCAATTAGTATATCTACTTTTGCACCTGTATATTCCTCAGTTCCCCTGCCAGTTTCACCAAAAGCACCAACACCATGAGAATCGTCAGCGATAGTGATAACAC
>CAZSOM010000402.1:0-1746 GCA_964608295.1 uncultured Candidatus Cloacimonadota bacterium | reverse complement strand
TCATCACCACCGAAAACCATTACAGAAGCAACTCCTTTAAGGTGTTTCAACTTGCTTGATACATCATCTTCCATTAGTTTACGCAAATGATAAAGATCCTGTTCACCGGTTACTCCGTACATGAGAATAGGCATTTGTGATAGATTGAATTTCAATACTAAAGGTTTTTCAGCTTCAGCTGGCAAGTAATCAGACATTGGATCAATAGCATCTCGCAGATCCTGGGCTGCAAAATCAAGATTCGTACCCCAATTGAACTCAACCATAATGAGAGAGGCATTTTCCAAACTCTCAGACTTGATCTTCTTAATATTCTTCACGGAAGCAATTGCCGTCTCCAAGGTCTCCGTGATGGATTCTTCCACATCCTGAGGTGATGCTCCATAGTAAGTTGTCACGATTGAGATAACCGGATAATCCATATCCGGGAACATTTCCAGACCTAACCTGGAAAGCGAGATTCCACCTAATATTATCACCAATACAGTGATAATAAAGATCGTTACTCTTCTATTTACTGAAAATTCTGATAATTTCATAGTTCATTCCTTATCAATATTAAATTCATTAATTCTTAACTTTTATTTTATCATCATCAGAAAGACCGGTATTACCTATGGTTACAACTTCAACACTTTCATCTATACCGGAAGTGATCTCAATCTGGTACTCATTTTCCAAGCCTAAAGTAACAAATTTCTTTCTTGCTTTTCCTTTTTCGAGAATGAATACATACTCACCATTAATAACAGCTTGCTGTGGAATTACAATCGCATTCTTAGAGGTTTGGATGAGAACCTTGATATTCATAAACTGATTGTTATGTAATAGCTTATCTTGATTGTTAACCAGCATCTCAACTGTGAACGAACCCGACATCATATCTGCTTCAGGAGATACAAAAGAAATTGTCCCGGTAAATTCCTGATCTGAGTTATTGGTCATTAAAATCACTTCCTGACCTATTTTTATCTTGTTTATATCAGCGTCAGAAACTTGCATTACAGCTTTAATCTTTTCCAGATTTACCATTCTCAGCAGAAGAGGATCCATCATTGCATCAAAATGTTCACCCTCTTTTTTATATCTGGCAGTAACCATTCCGTCAATAGGAGCAAGAACATAAGTGTTTGTGAGCAGGAATATATAACTGGATTCTGCTACTTTATAGCCTGCTTCGACTTCATCAAGAGTAGCACTATCAACCGCTCCGGTTTTATGAAGTTCCAGCATCCTCTGGTAATTTTTTTCCATAGTCTGGAATTGTGTTTGAGCTTGCCTAAGCTGAGTATCATCCAGAATTACCAGTAGATCTCCTTTCTTCACAACCGATCCTTCCTGAACTTTATATTCCACAACTTTCCCACCTATTGCCGGTTTGATATTGATAGCCTCTTCAGCCTCTATCTTGCCGCTGTATTCTATGTAACTTGAAATATCAGATAGATCAGCAAAGACAACTTTTACCTCCCGAGCTCCTTGAAATTCTACTTTTTCAGCTGTTTCTTCGGGTTTACTGCATCCTGCTATTATTAGGATAAATAAAAATGTAATTATCGTTACTCTTTTAAACATGTTCTCCTCCGTTATTGAGTATATTTTTTCATTTCGAATTTTGAAAGTACAAAATCATAGTAAGCCGAAATAAGATTCATTTCACTGCCGAACAGCATGGTCTCTGCATCCAATAATTCACTGTTTGTAACCATTCCCTGCTCGAACAATTGATTTATTATTTTGTGATTC
>CAZSOM010000401.1:0-1755 GCA_964608295.1 uncultured Candidatus Cloacimonadota bacterium | reverse complement strand
TCATTTTAATGCTTTTAGAATTTATCTTCAGAATTGTCATTAGAAAGGAAATTCCTTAGGGAGGGAATATGAAAAAGATTTTTCTGCCGCTACTGCTTGTACTTATTTTAGTTAGTTTAAATGCTGTTGAATCAAATATCACATCGGTAACAGTTTATGCTGATAGAGCTCAGATCACGCGTTCTGCCACAACTTATTTCACAAAAGGAGAACACAAAATTCTGTTTGAAGAACTTCCTCAAAGCATTGAGCAGAACAGTATTCAGGCTAATGGGAAAGGAAATGCGATCCTGCGTGATGTAACCTTCAAAACTGAGCAGTTTGCTGAAATAACAGATGAAACAAAGAAAGCACTCAATGATGAATTACTTTATCTTCAAGACGAGAAAACTACATTTAATGACAAAAAAACTCAAGCTCAAGATGAGAAAAGAGTTGTGAAAGATATTCTCACAAAACTTACTAACACTACAGAGAAAACTGAAAACGTGGAGCTTGATCCTGAGAAATGGATAAAGATGGTTGAGTTCTACCGAACTAAACAGGAAACTCTTGATACAGAGATCCGTGGTACGGATAAACTAGTTCGAAATGTTAATGCAGAAATTGATAGAGTTAATCGTGAAATCCGAGAAGCTGGACAACAAACCTACAAATATACAAACATGGTTGAAGTTCTAGTTGATGTGCAAAAAGAGGGAAATCTCAAGCTTGATCTCTCTTATATTGTTTATGGTCCTTCCTGGACACCTATTTATGATCTTCGTGTAGATTCCGAGAATAAAACAATGAACCTTACTTATAAGAGCAATATTTACCAAACAACCGGAGAAGACTGGAATAATGTAGATTTTAAACTCTCCACGGCAAAACCGAATATGAGTGCTCAGCCACCTGAACTTTACCCACAATATATTTCAATATACAGATCACAATCTAAAAAATGGAAGAATGAGTATGGGAACGCTCAATCAGGCATGGTTAATATGGTTACAAAGTCATCTGGAAGAAAAGCTGAAGTTAGCTTAGATACTGAATATTTTGAAGATGAAATTATTCAGTCAGTTTCTACCGTTGAATCAGGTGCAACTTCAGTTGTATTTGATATAGACGGAAGCAACACAATAAAGAGTGATAATGAACCTCATTTTGTTACGATCACTATCAAGGAGTTTCCGGCAGGTTTCAGATATTCAACAATTCCCAAGCATTCACAATTTGCTTATCTCAAAGCTAAAGTGAAAAATGATTCTGATTATCCATTCCTACCTGGAGATACAAATGTATTTTTAGATAACAATTTTGTAGCAAATTCCCATTTGAAAGCAGTTGCGCCAACAGAAGAGTTCTGGACTTTTTTAGGTGTGGATGAATCAATAAAAGTAGAGTATAAATTTGTGAGAAAATTTAATGAGACAAGTGGACTTTTTGTTGAAAAAGATAAAAAAATCTTTGAATATCTCATCAAGATAACCAACAACAAGAAAACACAAGAAGAGATCGTTGTCTGGGATCAACTTCCCATTTCACAGAACGAAAAAATTAAAGTTAAATTAATTGAACCTGAATATAAAGAGGATACAGAGATCTTGAAGATCAATGAGCATAAATATGTCGAATGGTTCTTCCAACCTAAACCTGGTGAAATGATCAAGATCCCGTTTAAATATTCTGTTGAGTATCCGAGCGGTACAAATATACAAGGACTATAGTTTTTTGGAGAGTAAATAGATGCATTGGGGAAATCCATATTTG
>CAZSOM010000400.1:0-1761 GCA_964608295.1 uncultured Candidatus Cloacimonadota bacterium | reverse complement strand
TTATATCCACGATAACTTCCACAACGTCATGCAAAGCAGAACCGAAGCCACCGACCTATTTCTGGCAAACGGCACAGAAACGAAGAAACAAGAGGTACCATCAAGATTTCGTCTGGGACTATATCTTGAAAGCGACGTTGACGAAGGATTTTCATTGAAATTCGACCCATCCTTTGAATCTGAGATTTCCCTACCAAACACAGAAGAACGCTGGAAACTTATCATCACAGGCAAAGAGATTGACGAAATGCCGGATACCAAACCATCAGAACGCGAGAAAGGGTTTTCGGCCGGGATTCAAAAAGGAATCAAAGATCTTCCCATTAAACTCGATGCAGGTGTGCGGATTCGATGGTTACCTGAAGGATTCTTAAAACTAAGTTGGCGTACCCTTTGGAATGCGGGAAACTGGAGTATTATCCCAAGCCAAAAGTGCTACTACGAAACTGATGAAGGATTCGGAGAAGTTTCAGCATTATCAACATACCTTTGCTTTGGAGAAAAATTGAGAGGAACAATAGGAACGGCTTCAGCCGTGCGCTGGAGCGAAGACACCGATGGAGTGGAATGGTCACACAGCTTACGCCTAGGACATATTAGCGAATCTATCGAAAAAGATTACAGGAAAAAAAGCATCAGAATGGAAGATACCGCTCGCGGAACCGGAATAAAACTAGCTGTATATGGTCACAAAAACGGAACAGGTATAGTAGACCGTTATCGGTTAACCTTTATTCACCGTAGACCGCTATACAAGCAATGGGTCTATTTAGAAATTGCGCCGGAAGTTGAGTGGCAAAACGAATACGATTGGGATGCTGAATATACCCTACGCATTGGCTTCGACATGCTCTTCTGGGGAACCAAAACCCGATAGATGGAAATGATTCAGGATACCGGATCTTTAGATTAAGCTAGAGCGCAACTCTCTGAGCTAGCCTCAACGAGTAAAGTTCGCGCAAAAAGTGGGATAAAGATCAATTTTACGGCAAAAACGGTTTCTTAAACACTTCATAAAAATCATATACGTTTTTGAAATCATCGCGCTTATCTTCGTCAGTCTTTCCAAGCTCACCAGCATTAACCAAATTAAAGACAATCTCTCCAAAATCTTCGGTTCGTTCAATACCCCAGCTGTTAAAAACCTTCAGAGTGATAGGACCAAATTGATCTAAAGCATATTTCCTAATACCTTCCGCCAACTCCTGTCCGGAGACATGTCTGTCAGGACCATTATCAGGCTTCTTAAAATTCTTTATTGTCTGATCCAGCGCCTCACGTATAAAGACATAAGCCTCTATATCATAACGCTCATCTTTAGCACATATTCTTTTCACTACATCTATAAATGCTATTTTGCGCATTTCAAAACTCCTATTGATATTTAACGTAAAACCGTTTTCGCGTTTCCGACTTTTTTACCACCCGCTTCGCTAGAGTGGAGTCAGAGTAAGTCAGAGGTGAAAATTCTCCAACCTCTGCCCCCATCTCTACCCCCTCTAGCGAAGCGGGTGGTAAAAACTCTCTATAATTTCAGAATTTCAACTTTCAGCTTTTCTGCGTTTTTCTCCATTTCCTCCATGGAATCATACTCTTTACCAGACCAGTTCCAATGGTGTCCATCGCCATCAAAGCGAGGTATTACATGAAAATGAATATGCGGAACAACCTGCCCAGCCACAGCTCCATTTGCCTGATGTAGATTGACTCCATCAGCTCCAAGTGCACTGATTTGTGCCTGCGCAACTCGCTTTGCCACAA
>CAZSOM010000399.1:0-1765 GCA_964608295.1 uncultured Candidatus Cloacimonadota bacterium | reverse complement strand
CATTTTCCTAATTTGCTGAAAATTTCCAGCTTTCAATTTATAGAAATATATCCCAGATGCAACAGACTGACCTGATTCATTTGTACCATTCCAGGTAACACTCATTTCCCCTCGTCCTTCGACAGGCTCAGGATGACACAAGCTCAGTGAAAAATCTTTCACTTTCTGCCCTTTCAAATTATAAATTACTAACTCGGTGTTCTCAGTGATCTCTGTGGTTAAATTAAAACTGATCATAGTGTTTGGATTAAAAGGATTAGGATAATTTCTTAATTCGTAATTCGTAATTGGAATCTCGTAATTCTCCGTTCCCACTCCACTCCACTCATAAGCTCCCATATCGATGGAATCATTGTATGTACGCATGTTTCCTGCCAGATCAAATACAGGAAATTCAAAACCAAAAGGTAGAAAAAAAGTTCCGGAATCAATACAGGGAGAGCCAATTTCTAAAGCAAAAGGATATTCTCCGGTTTCTGAAAAAAGGGGATCATCAGAAATATTGCCTTTTCCATCAAGTCCAAATTCGATATCATTGTAAGTTGTGTAGAATGGCTTACAATACATCACCTGCTGTGGATCGTAGAAGTTCATCTCATTTCCCCAGATAATATTGTTAGTGAGTTGTGGTTTGGAAATATATGTATGAATTGCTGCAGTTTCATGGAATGTTTCTTCATTCAGAACGTAATTTGAAACAATGGTATTATTAGCAATTCTAGGATATGAATATGAACAATAAATGGGTGATCCGCTTATAAATGCATGATTATTTTCAAATAAATTCCCAAATATCTTGGTTGCTGAATGGTATTCAAGACTGATCGCTCCACCATAATCAGCGATATTATTGCGGAAGATACAATTTGTAATTTCCAGATCTGAGACATTGTAAACCTGGATTACTCCACCTTTTTCCTCAAATGATTTAGAATACTCAAAAATACAGTACTTCAGTTTTGACGTGGTGTTCAATGTTGAGACATTATTAAATTTTATTCCGTTCCAAGCACCAATTTCTGAGTGATCGATAATAAAATCTTCAGGATGTAAACTTGTGAAATGAATTGGATTGCCAGCCTCACCTATTGCTAATATAGTTCCTTTCACATCTATTGAATAGAAATCTTGAAATTCTAATTCTACACCTGCATCAATACTAACTGTTACTCCATTTTCAATTATCACATCAGCAATCACTTTAACTGTATCGGCACTCCAAAATTCATCTGAAGTAATGTTCCCTCCAACTTCAATAGAGTTTCTTCTAAAAGTATTTTTTGCAGGAATTGTTATTTCTCTCTCAGTTGAATAAACATACCTTGAATTTGGTGAGAATATTTGACATCCGTAGTCTTCAGCAGGTGAATTCGGAGTTACAGAATAATCTCCATTTTCAGGGTCAACCAGCATTGGATCAATTCCAATCACGTTAGTATCAGCAGCCCAACTGACCGCCTGAGGTGGATTTCAACCATATTCACATAATTCCGTAAAATGATTATTCAGATCAAGATTGATATCCTCTTCCGAATGGTACGACCAGTTATCAAGTAAAATGGGGATTCCATAAGTTCCATAAAAAATACTGATTGCTACATTAACACCTGTAGGCAGCCATTCCATCGGAATTCCTGTCAGATACGTATAATCATCTCCTGTATTAACCGCATCCACAAAGATGTTTCTTCCCAGTGTTATATTTCCACCAGCTCCCTGCAAACGGACAGCATAATCGTGTGGTTGATAGAACGTGCAATATTGA
>CAZSOM010000398.1:0-1766 GCA_964608295.1 uncultured Candidatus Cloacimonadota bacterium | reverse complement strand
ACCAAAAAAAATAAAGCCGTCCCATAATAATCCCACTTTTCAGCACTAAAAACCCTATCCCCACTCCAGTTATTTCCAAAAAATTTCCAAAAAAATACTATCACAATATGTAGTATTACCACTCCCTCTGAACTGCTCTCATATAATCCTAAACTTAGAAACCATATTTTACTTTAGCCCTCTGTTGCTAAAATACATGAATTTATATTTTACTTTAGCCGCTAAAAGTAAAATATGGCTTTCTATATTTTACTTTTATCATAAGATATCTAAGATATAACACTTAGAAAAGCTGCAGATACTCACGAAACGTAAAAACTCGATTCCTCTTATACCCCGTCATCTCATACAATATCTTGTGGCTCACCATGAGCTTTATAAGATCACCAGCCGCCTTATTTGATATACCCAACAAATTACATATTTCATTTACTGAAATAACAGGCTTACTATATAAGTGGTTTACTAATTTTCTTGCATTTTCTGCTCTTCTGCCAAAATCAGAAATAACCTCAGATTCCAACCTGCTTCTAAGCTTTAAGATGGCTTTGAAAGTACTTTTTCCATTTTCTGCTGTAGCAATCACCGCATTGAGAAAAAATTTGACCCAGTGAATCAAATCATTCGACTGCCTCACCCCTGACAATGCATCATAATAAGCACTCCTGTTTTTCTCAAAAAAGTCAGAAAGATATAAAGATGGCTTATCCAGTAATTTATTATTTACCAGGTAGAACGTAATAAACAATCTTCCGATCCTGCCGTTACCATCAAGAAACGGGTGAATGGTTTCAAACTGATAATGAGCAATCGCTACTTTAATCAAATGAGGCACATCAATTTCAGTGTTATGAACAAACTTTTCAAAGTCATTCATTAAATCTTCAATTTCTGCAAATACCGGTGGAATATAAACCGCATCTGTGAGATTAGAACCACCTATCCAGTTCTGACTTCTTCTAAACTCCCCCGGCTGCTTATGTTCTCCCCTGACTCCATCAAGTAAAATCGAGTGCATCTCTTTTAAAAGCCTTGAAGACAACGGTATCTCATTAAGCCTCTCAAATCCATGATTCATCGCTGAGACATAATTCCGGACCTCCTGCCAATCATCCTTCTTTTCAGGGGCAATTTCATCTTTGCCCATCAGAGCTTCGTCCATTTCGGTTTTAGTACCCTCTATCCTGCTAGACTTTTGAGCCTCTTTAACGATATGCATCTGGATGAACAAATCAATGTCAGGTACAATAAAAGAAAATGCATTCAACTCACCAAGGCTTCGAGTTGCTTTTTCAAGCAGAACATTAATCTTAGCATCATCCCAAACCCACGTATGGTTAACCCGAGATGGACTAAAACTCTTGTAATCATACTGTTTTAAATAATTACCAGCCTTGTAATCCTTAAGATTCACAAGCTTCTCCAATCCAAAATCATTAAAACCCTTGCTCTTATTTTCCTGTCAGCATTTCTGTATTATGCCTTTTTACGCACATACAAATCAAATGGATAATAACATAGAAAATTAGAGACAGCTATCTATTTTTCTGCTACTCAACCAACTAAATCCCCACCCTCCTCTACAATATTTCAATTACAGCCTCAGCCAGCTGTAAAATTTATTTGCCCATGCTGTTTTTATCATCAACAATCGGGTATCGCCGGCTTTACATTGTATCAGTCATTGGCTGAGAGTTCTTCTTCGCCTGTTGCCAAAGCAAAAGGACAACAACGCCAAATACAATACAAGGCACCCCGTCGCCAAG
>CAZSOM010000397.1:0-1766 GCA_964608295.1 uncultured Candidatus Cloacimonadota bacterium | reverse complement strand
CTAATTGTTCGGTCTTTTTCGACCCTGAACTGAGTTCCCTTAAAATCTACTATTGCGTACATTTAATCTCCTTCTACTACCAATTCATAATGAGAACATACAAAAAAAATTGAGCGGTTGTCTTGTCAAGAATATTATCCGCTAACTTCTTCATTAGTAAATTCTTTGTTGGTTTTAGATGAGAAAACCTTGAATTTATCAAACTCTAATCCATTATCTGAAACAAATTTTATAGAGTTTTGAACATCTTCAAAAAATAGAGGATTCTCATCAATGAATTTCTTCACATTTTTATGAACCTTAATAGTTAGATCTTCTTTCTTAATAAAATAATTTGCTCTTTTTAACCAGCGTAGTATTTGGACAGCGATAGAATCTCTGGATAAAAGCCTACCTGTACCATGACAATGCGGACATTGCTCAGAATAACTGAGGAGAAGACTTGGACGTGTTCTTTTACGAGAAATTTCTATTAAACCCAAAGGACTAAATGGATAAATTTGGTGTTTAGCTCTATCTCTTATAAGAGATTTTTTTAGAACAGCATAAACCTCATCTCTATCTTTCTCGTGTTTCATATCGATAAAATCAATTACCATAATACCACTAAGGTCACGCAGACGAATTTGTAGTGCGGCTTCAACTGCTGCTTCTAAATTCGTTTTTGTAATTGTCTTTTCATAATTATCTTTACCCGTGAAACTACCGGTATTCACATCAATGGCGACAAGTGCTTCTGTTTGCTGAATCGTGATATTCCCACCACTTGGAAGACTGACTCTTGATTTGAAGATATTGCCAATTTCTTTTTCTATTCCATAGGCATTAAAGATTGGTGATTCTTCCTGGTATAATTCGATCCTGTTGATTAATTCAGGAGCTATCTCTTTTAACTTAGATACAACTTTATTTCTCATTTTCTTATCATCAACCACCATTCTGTCTATTGATGAATTAAAGATGTCACGTACAAGGGAATAAGAGAGATCGTTCTCATCATAAATGCAAGCTGGTGGTTTTGCATGTTTTGCTTGTTTATTTATTAATTTCCAGGTTCTTTCTATTCCAACATACTCACGCTTAAAATCTTCTTCATTGATACTTTCTGTATCTGTTCTTACAATGATTCCAACATCTTTATCTTTGATGGTTTTAAGAATCTTTTTGATCCTGGTTCTTTCTGCAGCTGATGATATTTTCCTGGAAATTGCGACTTTTTTTTCACCCGGCATAAATACAAGAAATTTACCTGGAATTGAAAGCTTGCCGGTAACGCGTGCACCCTTTTTTAAAATAGGTTCTTTTTTTACTTGTACAACAATTTCCTGACCAATAGTAAGAACTTTACCAATATCGGAAGATTTACGTTTTGAAAAGATTTTTTTCGTAGTTTTATTCAACGTCATTGCATCAATATCAGTAAAATGCAAAAAGGCAGTTCTTGCTAGTCCGATATCTATGAAAGCAGCTCCCATCCCGGGTAGAACATTTTTCACAATTCCCACATAGATGTTCCCGACTAAAATTTGATGCTCTTTTTTCTCGGCAAATAATTCGACTAATCTATTGTCCTCGAGCAGAGCTATTCTCTTCTCAAATGGACTATAATTTATAATTAATTCATTAAACATATCTAAATTTTTTCCTCTTTTTGGAAGTGCCGGGTATGCTATAAATTCGTCAAGGTTTTTCTAATTATCTTTTTCTTGACACTGAATAGGTGAATAAAATTATTTGCACCCTATTGATGCGAGGTGGAGCAGTCT
>CAZSOM010000396.1:0-1788 GCA_964608295.1 uncultured Candidatus Cloacimonadota bacterium | reverse complement strand
TTTTGGAAAAAGAAAAACAATGGATTATTCTCAGGAATGAGTTGTTTAATCGAAGCTTAGTAGGAGGTTCACAATGACCTTCAATGAGATGAACAGCGCCGAAAATCTTTATGACCTTGTCGGCAACACAATTGTTACATTGGCCTTTGCTGTTAAGATTGATGATAACAATCTAAGCAAAAGAACAGAAAATATGTATTTGTGGTTTAATTATGAATAAATCAATTTTAACGCAAGAAATTGCCTATGCTGCAATTCAAAACTTCTTTTCCGTTAAACCGTTTGTGCTTTTTGCAACTGGAACATCATGTGCGGTGGATATAAATTTTGGCATGTGGTCATTGGAGCAGTGGCTTAAGAAACAGATTCCGTCATTGCCTTTGTCTGATTCTCAGATGTTAGAATGGGATGGAGTTATATTGGCGCTTGGCAAATCGAAAGATTTTGAAGCAGCAATGAACTCCATTAATGATGAAGAACTTCTCAGTGCAGTAATTACCAAAACGGCTGAGCATGTATTAGCTGTAGATGGAGCCAATGCTAGCGAAATTTTGCTGGGCACAAAGGAATGGCCAGCAATAAACTTATTTAGTCGTCTGGTTAATGCTTTGCCTGCGGAGAACAGGGTTCTTCATGTTGCAACACCCAATTATGATATGTTAGCTGAATATGCTTTTACTAATGCTGGTCTTAACTATATTACGGGGTTTTGGGGTGGTGTAATCCGACAATTAGACTGGCTTCAATCTGAAAGAAAAATGACTTATGCAGAAGATGTGCTTGTTGGCAAAAGAAGTCAGCGGACAACTCGTTTAAAGAATCATATTCGCCTTTATAAAGTGCATGGTTCATTAAATACATATGTTTTCAACGGTAATGTTATTGAAACTGATTTGTGGGATGAACCTCCTGAAGAAATTGAACGGTTAATGATTACTCCTGGGGCATCCAAATATGAACGATTACATGAATATCGAGGTGCATTGCTGGCTGAGTATGATAAGGCTATTAAGTCACATCAATCATTTTTGTTTTTGGGTTTTGGTTTTAATGACAAACAGTTAGTGAACAATACGATTGTTGACAAACTAAGAAACAAGAAGTCTCCAGCCCTTATAATAACACGCGATAGCAATGATCGTGTTGAAGCCATTGTGAAAGAGAGTGCGAATACGTGGCTTGTTTGTAAAAGTGAGATTGACGATTCGACTCGAATCTGTAATTGTCAATACGCTGATTGGTTAGTTTTGCCAGGAAAACAGTTATGGCAGTTTGATAAATTTGTAACAGAAATATTAGGAGAGTAAAATGGCGTTATTTGATTTCAGTGATGGTAAATTACTTCTAGGGAGTGTGAGGGAAGTCGATACTCGCAAGGTATCAGTTCATGTCAGAACTGATGAGGATTTGCGAAAAGCTAAGGTTGGTCAGTTAGTTTGTCTTCAGGTATCTTCAGCGGTCGATAATTGGCTTATTGGATTAATTGACAAAGTTGTTAAATCGGTGGTTGTGTCATCAAATTCTGATGTGGATGAAAAAGAACCAGAAGAGCTGGAAGGTGTTAGTGAAGATGTTATTAATACTGTACGTTTGACGTTGTTAGGAACTGTGCGATGGGATGCAGTTAAACAGACATCATCATTTTCTCGTTCTTTAGTGCAGGTTCCGGATATAGAATCAAACTGCTATGTGCTTCTTGAGAAACAGCTCGAAGCATTTATGAATATACTTGTTGCCTCGGGAGATTTTTCGCAAGCACTGGCTATTGGGAAATACACTATTGATGAT
>CAZSOM010000395.1:0-1792 GCA_964608295.1 uncultured Candidatus Cloacimonadota bacterium | reverse complement strand
ATCATATAAATAATTATGATAATTATATAAATTACAGACAGGCGGATTTTAAGAAGAAGAACAAAAAAAAAGCATTAAAATGTATTTGACAGGGATAGTAATTCTGTTTTCCCTTTTTTTATTCATTGTACAATTTTAGCTTGTAACTACTTGAAAATTAAGACGCTGAAATTTAATGTGATTGACAAAAAAGATTAATGCAAATCAAATACCTATTGAATTAAAGATTAAATAATTATTTTAATTCTGTTTGTTATGACAGATCAATGATCTGTCAGCATTAATTTATATTTCTCAATCTAGTTTAACAGCAAAGTGTTTGACAGAACAAGTGAATTGTACTCGTGTAAATTATCAAGTTATTCAAAGGAGTTACTATGCAAAAATACTTTTGGTTTATAGTTATTGTGTTACTGATAGTCGGATGCAACTCAAAGAAATCGGAACCTGAGCAGAAACTTGTAGAATCACCTAAGAGTGAAGAAAAAGCTGATTCAAATTTAGTTCCAGCCAAGGAACCAAAAGTAGAAAAAGCTACAGAACAAGTGAATATGGAATTAGAAGATAACCTAATTGGAGATGAAGCAACATTTTGGAGTTCCTACCGTTCTGCTAAAGCTGCAGTTAAAGAAGCTGAATCCGATAATGATTATGAGAAGCAAGCTAAATATCTTTTGGAAGCTGCCAAATATGCCAATGCTTTGCAGCGTTTTGATATCGAAGCCTGGCAATATAATAATGCTGGTTTCGTATTGATCGAAGGATTTAAAAATAAAACTGATTACATAAATGTGATGAATAAATTGAACAGTTTAAAATTGCAGAGTGAGATCACTCAATATAGAAAAGAAGCAAGACTAATTTTAAGTAATGAAAAGGAACTGCTGTTGCAAGCCAGCGGTTATTTTACTCAGGCAAAAGAGATTGATGATAATCTGGAAAAGTCATCACGAACCATAACCATTGCCAGCAATATTACTTTCGTGAATGATGTGTTACGTTTTTTGAATACGGATGAAATTGAATAATTATCCTGGAAACGAATTATTTAACTTGTAACCGAAAAAAAAATTAATACGGATCCTTTAAAGGAGATATTATGGAGCAAAAAAGCGATACTCTTATTTTAATAACTATCCGTTTAATCGCAATTTTATGTGGATTAATTGGTTTATTTTATCTGATACTTAATTTTAGACAGCATCTATTTATGTTCACAAACATGTTTTTCAATAAATATCCTGGAGTTAGCCTGCAAATCTGGTACGTATTAATCTCGATCTGTTCATTCCTGATTTTGATATTACGTCCTATTGCCGGTTTTGGACTTCTCTCTTTGAAAAAATGGGGTAGAAATCTAACGATTGGTATCTTATCCGTGGATTTCATTATCAGATTACTTGTAATATTGAATGTAACATCTTACTCTTTAAGATATCCAGAGATAAGCCAGAAACTTGCGGAGATGCAGGCAAGCGGAGATCTGGTAATTGTGCAAACTTCTAGTATTCTCCCCACTTATAATATTGCCTTATTAAGCTTGTTTTCAGTTATTTTCCTTATTGCAATCAGGAAATGGAAATACTAATTAAACTAAATTTGAGAGAGAAGAAATAATGGGAATTTTTCGTATGCTCAGTAAATTGATAGGTTCAACAAAAATTCAAATGAGTGAAGCAATAAATGTTGGAGATATACAGGATGTCCGTAAACTTATCAAGAATGGGATTAACGTTAATCAGACAGGTTTCGATAATTCTACGTATATGATGATAGTATCTGCGAGTGGTCA
>CAZSOM010000394.1:0-1794 GCA_964608295.1 uncultured Candidatus Cloacimonadota bacterium | reverse complement strand
ATATACAAAAAGAGAGCAGATGGCGTGGGCTTGAGAAAAAACGGGGGTATTTCAATCAACAATTCCCTTGACATCCAAGTTTAGTAATAGTATTTGAGTAAACTCACAGGGGTGCTTGAAAATGAGCCCGTTATAGTTGCAAATTGTATGTCAAATTACATCAATTTTCAATGTATCAAGCCAGTTAACTGTCAGTACAACTTAAATGAAATTGAGTGATATCATAGTTATATATATGTAAGCCACAAAGGAAACTGTGTCCAAGACTATTAACTCAAAAAGGATTAATATGGAAAAGCAAATATCGGTTGTTATCCCAGCTTATAATGAGGAGGGTGCAATTGGAGGCACTCTTGACACATTAGTAAGATTAGGATTACATGAAAAATATGAAGTAATAATAATAAATGATGGTTCAACAGATAAGACTGCTGAAGTTGTACGTAGATACCCAGTTACGCTTTGTACCCATTCTGCAAACAAAGGCTATGGGGCAGGATTGAAAACTGGCATTAGAAAATGTAAAGGTGAAAAAGTAATAATCCTTGATAGTGATGGTCAACATAACCCTGAATACATAGACAAAATTGCTGAAATGTTAGATGAATATGAGATGGTGATAGGGGAAAGAACACAAGATTCTTTTCAGGTAAAGAACAGGACAGGTGGAAAAAAGATAATTAGAATGGTTGGTGAATACTTGGTTGAACAAGATCTCCCAGACTTTAATTCTGGGTTTAGAGGCTTTAGGACAAAGGATATTCGCAATAAGTTACATATGATGCCAAATGGGTTTTCATTTTCAACAACCTCTACTTTAGCGTTTCTTAAGGAGGGGTTAAACATTGGAACGTTTCCAATTGTGGTTGCTGAGCGAGTTGGTCGTAAAAGTAATGTTAAATTTATAAAAGATGGATCAAAAACAATGCTCTTACTCATGAGGATAATTATGTTATTTAATCCTTTAAAAATATTCTTCCCACTTAGTGTGTTCTCTGGTATATTTGGTTTTGTATGGGGAGTATGGGGTATTATTGATAATTTCAAGATCCCTAACGGATCAATTCTTTTATTAGTTACCTCAGTTGCAGTTTTATTAATAGGATTAATTGCTGATCAAGTATCTCTTTTAAATAGAAAATGAATTTAAGAACAAACTCATGGAAGGATTGCGACGTAGAGGCTCATTGGGATAATGTTGCTGATATATATGTTGAGGAGAATGACAAGGTTAAGACAACTCATGACCAAAGATTCAGAGAAAGTGTGGAGATGCTTATCTTATCTTCTGGAATGAGAGTATTGAATATTACGAGTCGTGATTGTGAGGCTGACGACTATTTAAAGGCTTCACAACCGAACATTGAGATCATTAATGCTGAGATTTCAAGTGGTTTAATGAGAGTGGCGGGCAAGATTAGGCCAAATGTAAGCCAAGTTAAGATTGATAACTACTCAGAGCTTCCTTTTAAAGATGGTGAATTTGATAGAGTACTCTCCTTAGAGACATTGGAGCATGTAGAAAGTCCAGAGAAGTTTTTAAAAGAACTACATAGGGTTTCTAAACCTGATACCCGTTTAGTTCTTAGCTGTCCACCCCATACCAGTGAGTTCCCTTACCAAGTGTATTCACTCTTGTTTGGTGGCCACGGAGAAGGACCTCACTATTTTCCTAGTTCAAAGTATGTTAAATATTTGCTCAAATTAACTGAGTGGAAGTTAATTAAACATAAAGGTACGATACTTTTACCTGTTGGACCTGAGAAACTGCAGGTATGGTGTGAAAAATTGATG
>CAZSOM010000393.1:0-1804 GCA_964608295.1 uncultured Candidatus Cloacimonadota bacterium | reverse complement strand
GAACCGGAATGTATGTACCGGATAAAATTCTAACCAATTCTGATCTGGAAAAAATCGTTGATACAACAGATGAATGGATCAAAACCAGGACTGGAATGTCTGAACGACATGTTGCTTCAGAAGATCAAGCTGCATCTGATCTAGCTTATGAAGCTACATTAAAAGCTATTAAGGCTGCTCGTATTCGTAGCAAAGATATTGATATGATAATTGTTGCTACGATCTCAGGGGATCATCCCTTCCCCTCAACCGCTTGTGTTTTACAGCAAAAACTGGGTTTAAAAGATTTTCCAGCTTTTGATGTTTCAGCCGGCTGTACAGGTTGGATCTATGCTGCTAATATTGCTAAACAATACATAGAAAATGGAATAGCTGAGAATATACTCATCGTAGGTGTAGAGATCTTAACCAAAATTACTAATTGGAAAGATCGTGGGACATGTATTCTTTTTGGTGATGGAGCAGGAGCAACAATAATTTCCCGTGCAGGAGAAAAGGATATTTCCAGATTTATAGATTCTGAACTTTCCGCCGATGGTACACATTATGACTTATTGATCCAGACAGCTGGTGGATCCCGTATGCCTGCAACAAAAGAATCTGTGAAAGAAAACCTTCATACTGTATATATGGAAGGTAATAAAATATTTAAAAATGCAGTCCGTTCTATGTATCATGCTTGTGACATAGTTTTGAAGAGAAATCATCTTGATGTTCATTCCATTGACTGGTTAATTACGCATCAAGCAAATATGCGGATTATCCAGGCTTTAGGAAAAAAAATGAAGATCGATGAAAAGAAGGTAATTGTTAATATAGAAAAATACGCAAATACTTCCTCTGCTACTATTCCAATGGCTTTGGATGAAGCACTTAAAAATGGCAAGATCCTCCATGGTGATATAGTGCTCATGGCTTCTTTTGGTGCAGGTCTTACCTCCGGAAGTTTATTAATAAGAGTTTAATTTTCGAGGATATAAAATGAATAAAACAGCATTCATATTCCCTGGTCAAGGTGCTCAATATGTAGGTATGGCTATGGATTTTGTAAAAAGTAATTCTGAATTTGAGAATATTCTTAAAGGTTTCGATGAGAAAAATAATACTAATCTATATGGTATCATGTCCGAAGGACCGGAAGAAAAACTTAAAGAAACAAAATTTACTCAACCTGCAATTTTATTCCACAGTATTGTAGCAATGAAAACAGTTCTCAATGAAATTAATATAGTTCCTGATTTTGTTGCAGGGCATTCCTTAGGAGAATTTTCTGCTTTAGTTGCAAATGGAGTTCTCACACTTGAAGATGCCATGTATCTTGTTCATAAACGTGGTGAATTCATGATCAAAGCAAATGGAGATAAACCGTTTGCTATGGCAGCTATTATTGGTCTTTCACCAGATGAGATAAAAGATATTTGTGCTGAAGCTTCCAAAATTGATGTAGTCATCGCTGCCAACTTCAATACTCCTGTTCAAACTGTGATTTCAGGTTCAAAAGCAGGAGTTGAAAAAGCTTGTGAAATTTGTAAAAATAGAAATGCAAAAAGAGTTGTTCCGCTTGTTGTTGGCGGACCTTTTCATTCTCCCCTCATTCAAAAAGCAGCTACCTGGCTTGCTGAAGAGATGGAAACTATAAATTTTAACCAAACATCCATTCCGGTAGTTTCGAATGTAGATGCAGAACCTGCAACTGATGTAAAAAAGATCAAAGGTAATCTGGAAAAACAAGTTACATCTTCAATTCTCTGGATTGATTCGATCAAGTATATGATTGATAACGGTGTTGACACTTTCATTGAAT
>CAZSOM010000392.1:0-1806 GCA_964608295.1 uncultured Candidatus Cloacimonadota bacterium | reverse complement strand
TTTATCCGTGCGTAATGAGAACGTCCAAGGTTTGCTTCTTTTCTGACGATTCTCAAATTTGCTTTATCTGCATGATATGATCGGAATGCTTTTGTTAATTTCTCATCCTCAAAAAGAAACTGATTTATATCGTTTTTAATATAGGTTACTTTTTCGACATCAATTGCATGTAATTCAATAAACCTGTCGACAATAATTGAGAATGTATTTGGTTGTCGGTGATCTACATTTAGTTCAGTCCATGAGCTTAGATGTCCTGTTTCCTGACACTTCACTTTTCCTTTTTTGGAATGAACGTCAAAATACTGCTGTTTAATATTTTGCAAGTCAGATTGAATTGCATTTCGGCAGACTGCTGTAAATTTGCTACGAGGATTTAATTTTCCATTTATGCAATGAACATAGGAGAAGATTTTATTTGTATTGTTCTTAAAAACTAACATAAAGCATTTGCTTCCATATTGAACTTTTAAAATCTCAATATCTCGGACTCCTTGTTTGGTTTTTTCAAGTCGTTCTCCATTTTCTTCAACAAGAGAGATAACGTCTAGTTTGTCTTCAAGAGTCAAGCAATCACCAAAATCATATCTATTAAGCATTTCTTTAAAATAAAGGAGTGCATTTTTTTTGAATTTGAAAACTTTATTTCGAATTATAATCGGAGTATTCATTTTTTTGTAGCGAACGTGTAGGTCACAAGACCGCTGGGGGTTAAGCGAAGCGCCCCAGTGGGTATTGTGCACCTGTTTGTTGAAATTATTTTGCTGTTAAAGGTGTCATTAGCTGATCCATCACATCACATTTCTCTGATGTATGACGAAATTCAATGAGACACTCATTGGTTTTTACTAAAAAGTAGCATCCCTTTGGAAAATCGATACCCATATCTTTCAAGACATATCGTAAGCATTCATCATGTGTTTTATATAATGACGGTTCTGTGGAACCATCCAGTTCGCCAGGGTCCTCGTCACTTGAGTTGATTTGTTCTGAATATGGGATGAAGAACCACTTTTCGACTTTATAGGTTCTTGATTCCAAATGTGAAAAACATCCGGCAAGAATAATTAGTCCCGAAACTATAGCATATTTACTCATTATGTTTTCAATGCGGAGTTGAGCGCTGGCACGCATAATGTAGCAAACTTGTTTGCGGGTTATGCGGGTCAGACGCTCCAACTCATTTGTTCCCGGCGCGCGAAGCGCGAAGGGACAAATGAGTGGAGTGGCGTAGCGCTCAACTCCGCATTCCCGTATCGGAGCGCGAAGCGCGTAGATACGGGAACGAATAGGTCACAGGACCTGAGGGGGAACAAGCGAAGCGCCCCTCTGGGTACTGTGCACCTGCCTTGTTAACTTGTTGTTCTTTCTTTCTGACTGTATGCCCCAAGATAAATATATTTTTGCAAGACTTTGATAAGGAATATCACGTTTGTTAGCTAACACCTTTAAATCGTCAATCATGCTTAGAGGTAACCTGATTGAAACCGACTTCAGAGTTGGTTTAAGATTAGGAAAACTCCCATTCTTAGCATTTTCTGTATTAAAGAAATCTAGCGGAGAGTGTTTCCCCCAGAATTCTCTCTCTTCATCTTCCGATTTAAAATTGTTCATAAAAGCTTCTTTCCTTTCGACTCATATCTCTGGCTGAGATAACTCTCAATTTCTTACTCCGTATTGTGTAAACAACCACCAGTTTTCTGCCATTGTCTGTTACACCAAAAGCAGCATATCGCGATTCTGCAACTGAGTGTTTCGGATCATCAAGAATAATTATTGGTTCATTGAAAAATATCTGCTCACTCT
>CAZSOM010000391.1:0-1815 GCA_964608295.1 uncultured Candidatus Cloacimonadota bacterium | reverse complement strand
GCTGAAAACCAAGAACAAAATTTTTACCGTTGAGATCTTTCATAAAAACTCCTTCGTTTTTTTTTCACATCAATCCAATCACATTAACACATTAACAACCAATTTAATAAATTACTCTATCAACTTTCGCAAAAAGAAAATGAATATAACTCGCTGGCAAGAAAAAAACTATTTTAGGAAGATTTATATATTCAAATTTTTGTTAAGATTTTAGTTTCGGTAGTTTTTTTCATAATATATTTTTGATCATTTTAAACAAAAATTCATCGTTATTATAAGTACCAGCAAATTGAATTCCAAAGGGAAGTTGATCTATATAGCCAAAAGGTATTGATAACGTTGGAATACCTGCATAAGTCCAGGGAAGATTCATTGCCGGATCACCAGTAGAATCGAGTCCTTTGGGAGCAGTTGTAGGAGCAGAAGGGGAGATCCAGAGATCAATTCCGTTTCTTTCCTGTATATGTGCCAATTTCTCCCGGAGCTTGATCCTCCCTTCTCGTGCTGTGTTTATGATTTGTTCAGGAATATTTCTACCCTTTTCAATCAGATCAAATGTTGCTTGGTGATACTTGCTTTTAAATTTAGGGAACCAGTTTTTGTGAACCTGAGCAAACTCAGCTGCATTCATTAATTTATGCTTCTCAATGATCTCATCAATATTATCTAAAGCAGGAACTGATTTTACATCAAAACCTTTTTCCTGCAAATTTTTAATGTTTTGATAAAAAGCTGATAAAATTTTAGGTGATGCTAGCTGAAGATATTTCCCTTCCGGTATTCCCAATATTGGTTTTTTGTTATGTTCAGAAAGTCTATCATTCCAGTTGTCACATAAAATTGAAGCAACAATTTTACTTCCCTTCAGATCTTGAGTGAAAAAACCGATATGATCTGCTGATCTTGAAAATGGGATTACACCTTCAGTAGAAATTCTACCGAAACTTGGTTTGAAACCTATCGTTCCGCAAAAGGATGCTGGTCTGGAAATTGAGCCAATTGTTTGAGTTCCTAAACTTAAAGGGCAAAATCCCGCTGCAACTGCAGCAGCAGAGCCACTACTTGATCCACCTGGCGTATGATTAAAACTATGTGGATTAGAGGTTGGTCCCGGATGAAAATAGGCAAACTCAGTTGTTACGGTTTTGCCCATTATCAAGGCACCGGCTTGTTTGAGTTTGGTAACTACTTCTGCTTCTTTTCCCTTAAAAACGTTTGAAGGAAGAAGCGAACCTGCTTTTGTTTCAAATCCATCAACTTGGAAGATGTCTTTCACGCCAATGGGAATTCCAAACAAGATCGGTCTTGTATCAGGATTAGGAAAATTGCGGTAAAGTTTTGCCAGATCTTTTAATAATCGTTCTTTTCTGTTTGGTTCCGGTAAAAATGCTTGAATCTTCGGATTCCATTTATCCAATTTCTCATAAAGATCATCAATTAGTTTTTCTGGAGAAAGTTCTTTATTCTGTAATTGTGTAATTATTTTAGATAAAGAACATTCGGATACAAATTGCATTTAGATCACACCGTCATCTGTTAATTGTTTCAATTTCTCCTCATTAAATCCTAGATATTTTTCAAGTATCTCCGATGTATGTTCACTTAGTTTAGGTACTGGATTTCTTTTTTTCTCTTCTGGAATGGATGTCATTTTAATTGGATTTCCGGCAATTTTTATAGATCCAGCTTTCTCGTCGTCCACTTCCACAATCATATTCCTGGCATGGATTTGCTTGTCATTCATAACTTTTTCAATATTGTTTATAAGACAGCTGGGCACGCCGTATCCTTCGATGAGTTCAACCCATTCGGAAG
>CAZSOM010000390.1:0-1816 GCA_964608295.1 uncultured Candidatus Cloacimonadota bacterium | reverse complement strand
CATAGGTTTTGCCAGCTTCTTTCTTTAATATCTCAGCTTTCTCATACCAGCTATTTGGTATATCCTCAACATTCGGATTGATTTCTTTAGCAATTTTTAATCCTGCTATTTTACCATTGAACATAGCAGAAGAGGCTTCAGCAATCTCCTTTGCATCACCAACAGAAATTACTCTAATTCCGGCAGTCTTAGCTTCATCTGTGAATTCACTTACACTCTCAAGCCCTACTGCTATGAGAAGTGTATCACAATCAAATGTTCGCTCAGTTCCCTCTATTGGATTAAATTTTGCATCAATCTGTGATATAGTAACCGATTCAATTACCTCTTTTCCATTTGCCTGTAAAACAGTATGAGAAGTATAGATTGGAATACCAAGTCTTTTTAATTTGTCTGCATGTACTTTATAGCCCCCGCACTTCGGCATTGCTTCAACTAAGCCCACAACCTCAATACCAGCTTGCAGTGCATGATAGCCGGCAATAAGACCTACATTACCTCCCCCAACTATGAATAATCTTTTTGTGGGTCGCACAAGATCACGATTCACAAGTGTTTGAAATGCTCCGGCTCCATAAATACCAGCTAAGGAATTTCCCTTAAAACTCAGAAATTTCTCTCTTGCTCCGGCAGCATTTAAGATAATTTTTGGTTTAACTAATTTATATACATTGTTCTTTAATATTCCTACTTTTTTATCTTTGTAAACATAGAGAGCAATACTATTCGTCCAGATCATGACATTCTTATCATTGTTAACTTTTTCTGCTAACATCTTCCCTATGTCAATACCTCTGGTTCCTGCAAAAGAATCTTCTACAGATCCAAAAAACTTATGTGTTTGCAGAACAAGTTTTCCACCTGGTTCAGTTTTATCATCAACTATTAAGGTTTTGATATTATGTTCACCTAGCTGAATTGCAGCAGAAAGTCCGGCAGGACCTCCTCCAATTATCAGCACATCATATTCAAGTTCTTCAACATCACTGATCTCGTGTTTATCTGTCTCTGGAAGTTTCGGTAAACCTTCTACACTTTCAACCTTCATACCAGGCATCACCATTGTCATGCAAGATTTCATTGGAATCCCATCAACAATAACTGAACATTTTGCACACTGACCATTAGCACAGAATATTCCTTGAGCACTTCCGTCTTTGTGATGATGTCCAAATACCTTGATCCCATTTGCAAATAATGCTGAAGAAATAACCTCACCTTTTTTTGCAGTTAGTTTCTTTCCATTCCAGAAAAAAGTGATTTCTTCACTATCTTCTATTGTTAAAATCGGGTGTTCTTTAATACGATTACCACTCATTTTATACTCCATAATGATAATAATTAACTCTTCAAAAAAAAGTATTGGAGTGTATGTCAAGCAAAAGGTTAGTTACATTTTTTTATTTCTATCACCTTAAATTTTCCTCTTGACACTGAAAAGTACAATTAGCTTATTTTGTATTAATGAATATATTAAATATTAAATTAATAAACAATTACTATTTTAGAACTCAAGTTAGAAATAAATATTTACAATCATGTACCGTTAAACAAAAATTTAAGAAAGATATATTGAATGACAATATCGCTACTATTTGCCTGTGTGATAATTTCGAAATAAAAAAATAGAGTATTAAACAAAAAAAAAGGAGAAGTAATGAAAAAATTATTTTGGATTCTAGTAACAATCTCAACAGTTATGCTTATTTCAGGATGTGGTGGTAATACTGCCAAAAGTGAAAAGTTAAAAGCTGGTTTTGTCTACGTTGGCCCGGTGAGTGATGCTGGTTGGACAACATCTCATGATCAGGGACGT
>CAZSOM010000389.1:0-1817 GCA_964608295.1 uncultured Candidatus Cloacimonadota bacterium | reverse complement strand
ATATCTATAAGAGTTGCAGCAGAGTAGGTTGAAAATTATATTCGAGAACGCTCAGTCACCTACCACAAATCCAAAGTGGCTAAGCGAAGTCAAAGCTCCGAAACCCACAAAACAAAAACCATTTCCACCCCCTTTTTGTGATAACAAAAAACTTTGTGTAAGTTTGTTAGCAAATCTAAAGAACTATGAGCGACGATCAAAAAATAATATTTTCAATGGTAAATGTGAGTAAAAAAGTAGGTCCTCAAAAACTGATCTTAAAAAATATTTATCTTTCTTTCTTTTATGGAGCAAAAATTGGAATAATTGGTCTTAACGGATCAGGGAAATCGACACTCCTTAAAATCATTGCAGGCCTTGATAAAGCTATTAATGGCGAAGTTGTTTTCTCTCCTGGATATACTGTTGGATATCTTGCTCAGGAACCTGAACTAGACGATTCAAAAACTGTAAAAGAAATAGTTGAGGAAGGCGTTCATGAAGTTGTTTCGCTATTAAAGGAATACGAAGCTGTAAATGAAAAATTTGCCGAACCAATGTCTGATGACGAAATGAATAAATTAATCGAACGTCAGGGCGAATTAACTGAACTTCTTGATCATCACAATGCTTGGGAATTAGACAGTAGACTTGAAAGAGCTATGGATGCACTTCGTTGTCCTGACCCTGATGAAAATGTTGAACATCTTTCTGGAGGTGAAAGAAGAAGAGTTGCTCTTTGCAGATTATTACTTAGCGAACCTGATGTTTTACTACTTGATGAGCCAACTAACCATCTTGATGCAGAATCTGTACATTGGTTAGAACAACATCTTCAACAATATAAGGGAACCGTAATCGCAGTTACTCACGATAGATATTTTCTCGATAATGTTGCAGGCTGGATTCTCGAACTTGATAGAGGAGAAGGTATTCCTTGGAAAGGTAATTATTCATCTTGGTTAGAACAAAAAACTACCAGACTTGCAGCTGAAGAAAAAACAGAATCTAAACGCAGAAAAACTCTTGAGAGAGAACTCGAATGGGTAAAAATGAGTCCGAAAGCAAGACATGCAAAATCTAAAGCTAGACTATCGGCTTATGATAAAATGCTAAACGAGGATGTAAAACTAAAAGAAGACAAGCTTGAGATGTATATTCCAGCAGGTCCAAGATTAGGGTCTAAAGTTCTGATAGCTAACGAAATAAGTAAAGCATTTGATCACAAATTACTATTTGAGAATTTAAGTTTTTCATTACCCCCAGCTGGAATCGTTGGCATTATCGGCCCAAATGGTGCAGGTAAAACAACATTGTTTAGATTGATGATGGGACACCTAGAACCTGACAATGGGAATTTTGAAACTGGAGAAACTGTAAGCATAGGTTATGTAGATCAAACTCATGCTGATATCAATCCAGAAAAAACAGTTTATGAAGTTCTTTCTGGAGGCAGTGAACATATACAAATTGGCGGAAAATTAATGAATGCCAGAGCATATGTAGGTAGATTTAATTTCAATGGTGCAGACCAAGAGAAAAAATGTGCTGTGCTTTCTGGAGGTGAAAGAAACAGATTGCATCTTGCATTAACTTTGAAATCTGAAGCAAACGTTCTTCTACTTGACGAACCAACAAACGATATTGATATTAATACTCTAAGAGCACTTGAAGAAGGTCTTACAAACTTTGCAGGTTGTGCGGTAATAATTACTCACGACAGATGGTTCTTAGATAGAGTAGCAACTCATATACTTGCTTTTGAAGGAGATTCTCAAGTTGTGTTTTTCGAGGGTGGATACACTGAATACGAAGAAAATAAAAAGAAACGACTTGGA
>CAZSOM010000388.1:0-1821 GCA_964608295.1 uncultured Candidatus Cloacimonadota bacterium | reverse complement strand
AGTCCTTTCCTCCCTGCCACATGGCGTAGCGCCAAACCCCGAGAATGTATTTCGCGTTCGTGTCGAAATAGCGATAGTGATGGGTCGGCCACCCCTCCTCTGTCTTCCAAGACCAAACATAGCCCCCTTCCGACATCGGATAGGTCAGGAGCACCTTCCTTATTTTTTCAAGTTCAACCTCTTCGGTTGACCACACAAACTTTAACGCATTCCACTCCGCCCATCCCGCCTCGTTGCCCTGCGATGGAACCGCACCGCCCCTGGCGGTTCCGAAAACCTCCCACATGCGGTTGAATTGACTCTCCAACGCTTCATTACCACCTACAGAGAAGGATTCTACCCAACAGCATGAAACCACAGTGAGCAGCAAGATTAAAGAACAATTTTTCATTGTCACAAGCATCCCATCAGTAAAGCAAGCCGAACAAATACAATGGGATTTTACACCCAAAACCGATTTCAATCTCATCCGATACCACAAATCCATTTTCAACATCATATAACTGCTTGAAATTCTTACCTTTACCCCCTATTTCAAAATGGAACTTGCCATCAACGGTAAAATCCCACCCATCCCCGCAAGTTAACACAGCCAATGATTTCAACTGATTGACAAAAAAAGTTTCACGAACCATACCTTTACTACCCATGGCTTTTAAATCATGGTTTATAGCATAGAGAAGGTTTGTATTTTCAATAAATAATTTGTCAGGTTTACGAACCACCTTATAGCCTTTTGCATCAGCCCGCAGGGCATTCATCAAACCCGATTTATCTAAATACTCAAGATAAATGTAAACATACTCTTTCGAAATACCAAACTCTCGACTCATTTTTTCGATGTTCACACTGAAAGGAGCAGAGGTGGCCACAACCCATAGCATTTTTTTCAAAGTTACAATGCTGCTTTTCTTAAGATTACCAAGAACAGCAATGTCCTCATAAAGCACCTTTTCTATAACATTAATCAGCTTATGATAGTATGTCTCTCTTCCCTCAATGAAAAATGGATAATAACCGAATGTCAAATAATCTTTAAACAACTTCAATATAGCTCTATCAGCCGACAACTCTTTAGCTATTTTCATGTGATTGGAAAGAATCTCATCTAAAGTATATACAGGAATATCGATATCGGCTTCCAGCTTCAGATATTCCCGAAAAGAGAGTCCCCTTAAATTGTAGTAAACCGCCCGTCGGGATAAATCTGCTTTTCCTGTATGCAGATCAAGCGAAGAACTTCCTGAAAAGAGAATCTTTTTACCTTTATAAATATCAATAATATTCTTTAATTCAATCTGCCAGCCGGGATACTTGTGAATTTCATCAATCATCAGACAATCACCTCCATATTTAAAATACTCTTTGGCGGTGTTAAGTAATCCAATCGACGCAATCTGAATGTTATCAGCCGATATATAGAGACATCTTTCGACATCACCATATTTTTCATGGAAATGCTGAAGAAGGAGTGTTGTTTTCCCTGTTCCCCTTGCGCCCGAGATGCATACACATGGAGAATCCCATGCTATCTCCTTGGAGAGATAGCGCTTAAAACCATCTGGAACCCGTGAAACTGTCTGCTCATGAAAATATACGATATCTTCCAACATACCTACAACCCTTCTACTTTCCAACTGAAACACCCCTAAAATACACAAAATAACGAAAACCGTCAACTACACTCTACGGTTATTGACAAATAGCGCTTACTGTAGATTACGATTTTCCGAGGATCTGGATTTTGACTGCAAGCAAAGAGAGTTCGAGCATCTGCTGTTCAATCGCCAGAACAGTGCACGTATTCAGCAGTTCCCCAAG
>CAZSOM010000387.1:0-1829 GCA_964608295.1 uncultured Candidatus Cloacimonadota bacterium | reverse complement strand
AGGATTGTTAGTTGTAAAAGTTATCGTCACATCAGAACCTGTATCAGTAGCATCTGGTGTATATGAGAAACTAAAGGGACTTGTTGAGTAAGATGCGGCGCCTAGTGTGCCAGAACCATTATGAATAAGATCAACTTGTGTTGCACTACCACCAAATGTGTTTGCATCAATTGTTGCAGCATTTGTTCCACATGTTGTACCTGTGATTGAGGTTAAACTTAAAGTAGGCGGGTTAATACATCCACAATCTAAATTGACTAAAGCACTCTCAGAAGTACAGTTTGTGTTTATATCTTGAACTGTAATAGTATAATTGTTATTAACTAAAGGACCGAAATTAACAGATGCTTGGTATCCTCCACCAATATTGTATTCATATTCAACACCTGTTGGTGCAGTAACAGTAATAATACCTAAATCTTCTCCACCAGTACAATCTATACTTGTAGTTGGAATAGTTGGATTTAGATTTACAGTAATGTCTATATTGTCTGAATCAGAGCAAGCTCCATTAATAATGTTGTATGTGATATTGTTAATACCTTCATTAGCAGAAGCAGGATCGAAGCTGTCTCCTGTAAGGCCATTACCTGCCCATATTCCTCCAGCATCTGCTGCTGTTAATGCTACAGCTGATTCTGATTCACAGAAAGGTCCAACAGGTGTAGTAATTGTAGCATCTACATCAGAGTCAACATGCAAGGTTTCTGTATCTGAATCAGAACAAGCTCCATTTGAAACATTATACTGAATTGGATAATCTCCTGCTCCCACAAAAGATGGGTCGAAAATATCTAATGTTACACCGTCCCCAGTCCATATTCCACCTGCTGTGTTTGCAATAAGTGCAACTGATGTTTCTGTTTCACAGAAAGCACCTGTTGTTGTTATCGTTGCATCAACATCTGAATCTATTTGAACAAGAACCATGTCTGTTGCAGTACATCCATTTGCATCTGTAATGACTACAGTATAGTTTCCACCTTCACTAGGTGTTGCAGAAGTAATTATTGGGTTGTTATTTCCAGATCCAAAGGAATTAGGACCAGTCCATGCCCATACTGTTGCTTCTAAACCAGTTTCTGTTAGATTTAGATCTGAACCTTCACATATTGGAGAATTGCTGCCAATTGTTATTGTTGGAATAGAATTTACAGTGATAGCTACATTATTTGTATTTGTACAACCATTAATATCTGTAATTGTAACATTGTATGTTCCGTTTTCTGTCGCAGAGATAGTTGAAATTACAGGATTGTTATCATTTGAACCAAATAAGTTTGGTCCGTCCCATGTCCATAAAACAGCGTCACCAGCAGTTTCGGTTAGACTTAAGTCTCCACCTTCACAAATAGGCGTTAGGTTTCCAGCTGTAACATTCGGTATAGGATTAACAGTCAATGTATAAGTTTGAACATCTGGGTTACATGGTAATCCTACTGGATTATCTGTAGCAATAGTAATTATAACATTGTTTCCTGCATCAGTAGCATTTGGAGTATATGTGAAACTAAAAGGAGAAGTATTGATAGTTGTTTGATCTAAAGTCCCATTACCATCATGTGATAATGTAACTTCTGTTGCAGTCCCTCCAAAGGTGTTTGCTGCAACTATTTCATCTTCAATACCACAAGTATTACCTGTTGTTGCAGATAGTGTTAATGAAGTTGGAGTTGCGCAACCACAATCAAGATTTATTGGTAAACCAGCAGTACTACAGTTTGATGTAATATCTTCTACAGTTACAGTATATGAACCATTTGTTAATGGTCCAAATATAGGGCTAGCTTGATAAAGTCCTCCAATTGAGTATTCATAATCGACTCCAA
>CAZSOM010000386.1:0-1859 GCA_964608295.1 uncultured Candidatus Cloacimonadota bacterium | reverse complement strand
CTTGTGCTGAAATTGCACCTGCATCAAACCCAAATCCTGCCATTTTCTTCTCCTTTTTTTAGCTTAATGTTTCACCGCCGAACGACCTGCATCAGCCGCCGCGCCGGAATGCTCAAAGAAAAAACGGGCGGCTGTTCGCGGTCGGGCTGTATGTTTTTGTTATGCTATTAAATCTTCTGTTTGAAGAAATTCAAATAACGTGTCTAGGATTTTCTCGTTACGATCAATTACTTGTTCCTCTTCAAATTTATCGTACTCAATGAGTTCGGTTATTTCAGCGACCTTACTGGGCTCTTTATACTTTCCACGCCGCTGTTTACCACTGTAAATTTTTTTCTTATCTTCAAATCGGTAGTCTGACGCTTTGATGTTAATGCTGCTTTCAAGCAGTATTTTATTTCCCAGCGATTCAAGATTACTTTCAGTTTTAAGACCATCTTCCATTTCTTGTCGCTTTTTCGAATAAATATGCTCTAAATGAAATATCTCATTTAACCCAAGTATCTGTTGATTTGAAAAAGTATAAGCGTACCAAGTAATCATCGAGCGAGTGGCATTTCTCTGGTTAGTGAAAACATAATTTTCAAAAGATGTGCGTGCTTGCTTCTTATTGAATTTGTATTTGGAGAATGTTACTTCGTGACCATTTACAATGTTAATCATCTCATCATATATAGGCGTACGTAGTGCATTTACGCCAGGATTGGTTATAGCATAAGCAAAAATGAAAGCTGTTATTCTATCCAAAAACTTACAGAACTTTGCATCCTCCAACATCTCATCATCGGTTCTGTTCTGCAAAAAATACACTGATGTTATGTGCTGCCACATACCATTAGGTGCATAGTTCAATATAAAAAGCTTCTTGAGAACATTGTCAGAAAATCGTTCTTTGTCTTGATCGATTACACTTTTCCAAAATAAGGCAAGAGCATTTAGTGCATCAATCGTATGGGATTGTTTTAGGTACTGATACTTATTGCGTTCATAGAATTTTCGCAAAGCTTCAGTTGTTGAGCTTTTGTTTCCTTCTTTAGCACGCAAAAAATACATATAACGTGCAAATAGCTCATCCATTGGTGTGCCAGTGATTGGTTTGAAAATTGCACTTGAGATTTCTTCAAGGTTTTTCCATTCAGCAATAAACTCATCTTTTTTATCAATGGCACCATAGTATTTGTAGAATTGAGCTTTGAATATATCCGCATCTGAAAGTGGTAGACCACGATCATTAAGTGTCGAGAAAATACGAAGAGCCGTGTCCTGTGACTCCGCTTCAATCGGTAGAAGGATGCAATTACCTAAAATACGAGCGGGTAAATAAGGAAAAAAGCTGGGAAATGCTTGCAAGAAATCATCAATCTTTTTCTGGAAGAATTGATAATTCAGAACATATTGACTCTTACTACCTTGTTTAACTATTCCAGTACGCAGAAGTTCAAGGAATTCATCTTTGTCATTATCTGTAGCGACTTCCGAATCAATTTTCAGCGTATTTGTATCTGCTGTGCCGAAAGTATCCGTTTTCCAGATACATTTCTCGATGCGATCACGAGTAAGTACTGAGTTTTTATCCTGCATCTTGGCGAACTTATCATAGAAAGCTCGCAAGATAAGCATTAGTGTTGTAAGCCGTTGCTGACCATCAATGACTTCTGATTTTCCATTTTCATTTTTATAGGTGACAATAGAGCCAAGAAAGTACTCTTCGTTCTCATCAAATGCTTCGTAATTATTATCAGGGAAAGAGAATAGGAAAATATCATCCCACAAAGTTTGACATTGTTCCTCATCCCAAGCATAAGGGCGCTGGTAGTCAGGTATGAGAAAATCGGCTTTTTTATCCGACAACAGATCGA
>CAZSOM010000385.1:0-1869 GCA_964608295.1 uncultured Candidatus Cloacimonadota bacterium | reverse complement strand
CTGTGGAAAGGGAGCACAAGTTGGTAATCATAGAAGTCACGCTATGAACGCTACTAAAAGGAAATTTTATCCTAATCTCCATAAAATAAAAGCGGAGATAGACGGAAAGGTTCAATCCGTTAAAGTATGTTCTTCTTGTTTAAAGGGTAATAAAGTAAAAAAGGTAGTATAAAACCATAAATTTTTTGTAAAAGACCGGTAACGGTCTTTTTTTTTGTCCAAAATTTCAAAAAACTCTTTACTCCAATTTAAGCGATATTCAAATTGTAACTAATCCAAATCAGGGAGAATAAAAAAATGGAACTTGTTTTAGAGAAAATCGATGTTCCCGAAGAGTGTAATGTAATTTTTGGTATGTCACATTTTATTAAAACTGTAGAAGACCTTTATGAAGCTATGGTAAATAGTGTGCCCGGCATTAAATTTGGTCTTGCTTTTAATGAGGCTTCCGGTCCATGTCTTGTTCGCAAGGAAGGAACTGATGATGAACTTATGAATATTGCAACTGAAAATTTACGTAGAATTGGAGCTGGACATACATTTCTTATAATTCTAAAAGATACATTTCCCCTTAATGTACTACCAGCGATTAAAGCTTGCAGAGAAGTTGTTAATATTTTTTGTGCAACAGCAAATCCGGTGCAGGTTATCTTGGCAGAGACAGAGCAGGGAAGAGGAGTTTTGGGTGTAATTGATGGCTCATCTCCTAAGGGAATCGAGTTGGATAGCGATATAACTCGCCGTAAGAATTTTTTGCAGGATATTGGTTATAAGAGATAATGAGAACATTTGTTGCTCTTGATCTTCCGCTAAACATAAAAGAAGATGTAGCTGAAGTAATAGATAACTTTCGTTCTTTCTGTTCAGACAGTGTTAACTGGGTTCCACTAGAAAATCTTCATATTACGTTCCAATTTATTGGTGAAACAAAAGAGGAAGATCTTCCTGAAATTGCTGAATTTATTACAACAAATTTTCCCGAACTTTCTCCAATTCTGTTCACAGAGCCAAAGTTGGAAATTATTCCAGGAAGAGATCCAAAAATTATCTGGATAAGTTTAAAAACTGAGAATAGTCTAATTCGGAAAATATCGAAAAAACTCAAAGAGAAATTAAGAAAAATAGGATATAAAATTGACTCAAAACCTTTACGATTTCATATTACTTTGGGTAGAATAAAAAAAAGGTTGCCAGAAAATGCGATTAAAGAAATATTAACTACAGAGTTAAAGTTAAAATGGTTCGAGGTTTCTAATGTAATGCTATATAAGAGTTTATTAAAACCTCATGGACCACAGTATAATGAGTTGTTAAATTATAAATTTTAAACAAGGAGTTAATTATGACCATTAAAGATAAGAATTCAGCTTTGAAAACTGCACTCACTCAATTGGATAAACAATTCGGTGTTGGCACTATTATGAGAATGGGTGATAAACCAAAAGTAGCTGTTGGAGTTATTCCTACCGGAGCGATCAATTTGGATGCAGCTTTAGGAATTGGTGGAATTCCCAAAGGAAGGATCACTGAGATCTATGGTCCTGAAGCTTCTGGAAAAACAACTCTTGCCCTGCATTGTGTAGCAGAATCCCAAAAACAAGAAGGGATAGTTGCATTTATTGATGTTGAGCACGCACTTGATCCTATCTATGCTGCTAATATTGGAGTTGATACTGAGAACCTTCTCCTGTCTCAACCAGATGGTGGTGAGCAGGCATTGGAGATTGTAGAAACTCTTGTTAGAAGTAATGCTATTGCTCTGATCGTAATAGACTCAGTAGCAGCACTTGTACCGCGAGCAGAAATTGAAGGAAATATGGGTGATACGCATGTTGGTTTGCAGGCACGTTTGATGTCACAGGCTCTTCG
>CAZSOM010000384.1:0-1870 GCA_964608295.1 uncultured Candidatus Cloacimonadota bacterium | reverse complement strand
TAATAAGGTTGGAAAATTTGTAATTATGAAGTAATTGGGTTTTAGATTCACAGATAAAATGTCTGTGAATCAAACTCATAAAGATAAATGAGAGGTAAAATATGAGAAAATATGTTGTTATACTTATAATGCTTACGGTCCTTCCCGGACTGTTGTTTGCAGATATCTTTGCAAAAACAGGTACAGCCGGACTTCAATTCTTGAAAATTGGTATTGGTGCAAGAGCTCTCGGTATGGGTGAGGCATATACAGCAGTTACAAACGATATTTCTTCAATATACTGGAATCCTGCCGGTCTTGCTTTAAAAGCTCAAGATCAGGTTATGTTCTCTCATACTGCATGGATTGCAGGTATTAACTATGAATTTGTAGCTTATTCTAAAGTGACCTCTTTAGGTACTTTTGCAGTAAGTACAGCACTTCTGCATATGGATTACATGGATGTAACAGAAGAAGAAGTTTTTGGACCGACCGGTGAAACATTTACCTGCTACGATCTCATGACGGGAATTTCATATGCAAATGAATTTACTGATAAATTTTCGTTTGGAGCAACCGTAAAATTTGTTTATGAAAAGCTTGATGAGTATGCTGTAAATGGAGTTGCCGTAGATATTGGTTCTTTGTATAATACCGGTTGGCATAATATTACGATTGGTATGGCAATAAAGAATTTTGGTCCTGATCTGGAGTATGAAATTGATGAAGATGGTGACGGATCATTAAATGAAGATCCATTTGATCTACTGGATAACGATGGTGATGGACTCATTGATGAGGATCGTGACGAATTCCCATTTAAAATTCCAATGGGATTCTCTCTTGGTGTTGCCATGGATCTATATCAAAGGGATAACCAATTACTATTAGCTTCAATTCAATTAGATAATTGTGTTGATAGACAGGAAACTTACAATATGGGAATGGAATATAAGATAGGAACCTTTAAAATTAGATCAGGATATCAATTGAATTATGATGAAACAACATATTCCGTAGGTTTTGGTTGGACAATCCCAACTGATTTTGCAATATTTGATCTTGATTATTCGTATACTAATATGGGAGATCTTACTGAAAGTTTCATAAAATCTCCACAAAGATTATCGTTAAAATTAGCGTTTTAATAAATAACACAAAAAAAGGAGGAAAGAAATGAAAAAGATGTTAATTCTTTTGGGGTTAAGTTTGTTAGTGTGTTCACTAGTAGCTGAAGATTTCATGCAACCAGCCCAAGTTGCAAAAGACAGCTACTATTCAGGAATACGTTATGGAGTAAGGAATGTGTCCAGAGATCAAGATCCAGCACCAGAATATTCCTTTATTCCTAATGGTGATGATGAGAATACTACATACTTAACAAGTTCGTATTATGACTATATGCCTTTCAGTTATAATGGTCATAATCTAAGATCACAACCAGAAACTTCACAACCTTATGGTTTTCCAGCTGGCGGTATGTATGTTACTTACATGCGTTCTGAGACTCAAAATGTTATAGAAGATCGTAGAGCTTACTTCAGCTATATCAAACCTGACGGAACACTTGGAGAGAGTAATGCTATCAATTCAGCGGTCAATCGTGAAGGTTTCACATCATTGGCAATTGATCCTTACACAGGTGACCCTTTCACAGTGTGGCATGCTAAAACTGCGCCGAGTGACATTCATGATATTTATGTATCTTATGCTCCATACCATGCTACTGCTTCTGCAGGTGCCTGGAGAGCTCCATTCATCCTTATAGATAATCCAGAAACGAGTATAGAACTTACAGAGCACGATGATGACGAATTTATCTGGCCGCAGGTTTGGATAGGACCGTCTCCGGAAGCAGGACACAGAAGAGTTCATGCTTATGGCAATAACT
>CAZSOM010000383.1:0-1882 GCA_964608295.1 uncultured Candidatus Cloacimonadota bacterium | reverse complement strand
GCTTACCATGCAACACTAGATCATCCCCATGGATAAATTTCCAATGAAATGATGAGTGCGGTTGGAATGATGAGTGCTGAGTTATGACTGATGAATTATATTCGCCAGAACTCTCACGGACTTCATTAATCCTTCCGCTTTCACCCTTCAGCCTTCCACAAAGCTGATCTCGCAACGCATTCTCAATTGTGTTCTGTTCGTTAAAGCTCATATAATAAGTTCTTTCGCAATTGGGCCAACCCATCAAAACTTAAAAACTCTGAAGCACAACCATTTCTCTCTACCTGCTCTCCAGTATTAAAATCAATCACCAATCTCTTTGTGGATGTACATAACACACATGCTTTTTTTGCTCGAGTTATCCCAACATAATGCAAATTAATATCCTGCTCCCATGCTCGATAAACAGGATGATCAAAGTCATTGTTAGGACCAGGAGCCTTACTTGGAAATATCCATTCATATAAATCCATGTGAAACACTAAATCAAACTCTAACCCCTTTGACTTGTGCAAAGTCATAATTTGCACTTCATCATCCTTTGCCGGGGAAAACCAATTCGCCAAGTCGTCCTTCAAACTTTCTTCTAATAACTTAAGGGCCTCATCTGATCTGGCATTTGGCAACAATAATTCCGCGATTGGCTCAAAAAGGTTAAGTAAGTTTTGTTGTTCAAAAACCCTGATCTTTTGTATGTTTTTTCTTAGCTCTTTAGCTTGATCTAATGACAACCAAGAAAGAGCATCATCTATGATTTCCTGAACAGTAGAAGATTTATCATATTTATACGTCAACAACTGGCAAAACAGACGAGCCCACAAACTGAAGTGCTCTTCAAGCGGATGGTTAATAAAAAACCGATGCTTAGTTTTCAGTGATTCATTAATTAAATGTCCACTGAAGTTATTCTTCACTAAAATGCCAACCTCGCAGAATCTATCAATTTCATAGTGAGCAATTGCCTTCTCTAGACACTTGTCGATCCAAGCCGCAATAGCGGATTGGTCTCCTTTACATACTTTCTTGTATACCTGACAACTATCCGTCTCTAACAATGCTGATTTTTTGTCAAGAAACCTCATCGAATAATTAATAAGTGAAGGATGACAGCGATGATTAAGTGTTATAGGAAATGATTTAAAGCTTTGTGATCTTGCAAGGCTCAACAGATATTTTGGGTCTTTACCAGAGAACTGAAAAATTGATTGATCCGCATCCCCTACAGCAACTGCTATGAGCCCCAACTCTTTTAATTTCAAGAAAAGCTCATGTTGTTCAAGGCCTGAGTCCTGATATTCATCAATAAATACATGAGTATATCGAGCTTTAATGTAGTTTTGACAAGCATTAGATTTATTTAAAACATACAAAGCTAAAGCTCCATTAGTTTCCAAAAACAGTCTTCCAGAAAGGAAGTGGCTTTTGACTAAATCAAGATGATCATCCAAGTCTGTCGAACTAACTTGGTTCTCATGAATATCTGCGAATTCTTCTTGTTCTTCTTCACTTAAACTACTGATTTTGGTGACTTGTAGTTCATCTCGAGGGGCTCCCCATAATTGCTTTACAAACGGTATGATGATTTCACCGTCGAAAAATTTATCTACTGTCCCAAAAAAACTGGATTTTTGATCAATCCCATTACGTGTACAACGTTTTTTTAATTCATCACTAGCTTTGTTCGTATATGAAATGGCAATCACGCCTTGATGAGATTTAAGCCCTTGTAAAACAAACCTTACCTTCTCTGAGACAACAAAGGTTTTTCCGCTACCAGGTTTTGCAATTACAACCATTGACTCTTGATAATCAATAGCTTTTTGTTGCTCAATTGTGGGGTCAAAGGCGGTCATTTAGCTATTATTTAACCTCGCTTTTTCTG
>CAZSOM010000382.1:0-1900 GCA_964608295.1 uncultured Candidatus Cloacimonadota bacterium | reverse complement strand
CCTTCGATAAACTCAGGATGACACAAGCTCGGAGAAAGATCCTTAACCCTTTGACCTTTTATATTATAAATTATTAGTTCGCTTTGTTCGAGTAGTTCGTTGCTAATGGTAAACGAAATCGTCGTAGTGGGATTGAATGGATTGGGATAATTCATTAAATTTGTAATTGGCTGCGTTATATCATTTCCAGCTGAAACTTCATAGCATTCCACATAAATTGTCTCATCCGGGGACGCTTCCGGCAAGCTTGTGGCAAATTGATATTCACCCAAAATGGCAGTACCGGAAAGGTAGTACTCGAAGTTTTCTGTCATTTGAGGTAATTGAGCAGTCCAAATTCCTGCTTCCAGGGTTGCTATTACTTCAGTAAATTCATTCGCAGATTCTGGTTTGTAGAGAACTGAAGCAGATGAATTTATAAACTTGGGATTTAAACGAAAGCGGAGTAAAGATTCACTTCCACTTTCGATCTGTTCAATTTTATCATGAAGAATTATCAAGGGATTTTCACTGAAATACTCGTTTGTAACACAATGCACAGCTCCCCAATATTGGATTATATAACTCGAATTAATCCCAATTATTTCATGATCCGGCATCAATTCCTGGTATAGCTGTAGAACTTCAGCATCCATTTCAAATCCATAAATGGGTACCAAAACAAGATCATTAACAATCAAAGAATTAGTGTAGGTGTAATTAATCGTACCGGCAGGTCCTCCATAGGTGTAAGGTCCCATTGGAATTCTTTCAACCGCGAATTGCCTGCCATCACTATTCGTGAGCAATGATAATGATTCAGCCAGTTCATTTAAGAGCTCTCTGTCACCAGGAGAGCAAAATGTATCTTCGTCATATTCTCCCACAATAAACAACGTATCGCTAAGCAGTTTACAAAACATATCGATATGACCAGATCCGTCTCCTGCCATTCCTTCAACCACTACCAGAGAATCAAAACCGAAGAAATTTTTAATCTCATCATTTATCTCTGCTTGTGAATACATGAGATTGTAGTTATAAATATTCTTGGAGAAAAAGCCCAAGCCATTTCCATCTGAAATGTGGTTTCCGCCGTGATGCATCAGCGAACTATCATAAATAGGCAAGTCAAATGAATCAGCAATTGTATAGGATATCAAGTCATCACCAGGATAGATACCATAGAAAAAATCATCGATTGCCTGTGCTCCATCCTCTTTGATGAAGAAAGGTCCGTAATCTCTTATCCACATACTTGTGTTAGAAACATTGGCATCATGTAAGAAGATCACATTCTCCATGTTCACATTCTGGCTTTGCAAAAAGTTGAAAGCCTCTGTTTCAATATTTGAATCTGTTACCATCATAAATACTGTATAACTTTGTGAGACATGATAAGCAATATCAGCGATCAGTTGTGTATCCCAACCAGCCCAAGCCAGGAAGATCCCATCTGTTCTGCCAAATTCAGCTGGATTCACAATCTCATCTCCACCTGGTGCATCTCTGGAGATGTCACGCGGGAATTCCAGAACTGTTCTTTCCGGTGGTCTGTGGATAACGGGTTGAATAGTTGCCTGCAGTATCGTATAAACCGATAATAGAAAAATTATAATTACATTTACTGATCTCAATTTCAAAACGGTTCCTCCCTTTCTACAGGCATTAGTTAATAAGTCTCATCAATAAAAAGGGCAGATCAGTGATCTGCCCTTTCTTATCTTAGTTCTTATAAACTATAATAAAGATTCATCTCGAAAGGATGCGGTCTGTTATTCACAGCGACCACTTCTTTCATCTTCTCAGTAATCCAGCTTTCAATGAGTTCTTTATTAAATACATCTCCTGCCAATAAATATTTATTATCTTCTTTTAATGCTTCCAGAGCTTCTCCCAGGCTAGTTGGAATTGAATGTAA
>CAZSOM010000381.1:0-1916 GCA_964608295.1 uncultured Candidatus Cloacimonadota bacterium | reverse complement strand
TGAAAGCATTAAAACAAGGTTTGCATGTGATGCTCTTCTCGGATAATGTGTCATTGGAAACTGAAATTGAACTAAAAAAATATGCTTTAGCAAATGATCTGTTAATGATGGGTCCCGATTGTGGAACAGCAATTATCAATGGTGTTCCATTAGCTTTTTCCAATGTTGTAAACCATGGAGATATTGGCATCATTGCAGCTTCAGGAACTGGCTTACAGGAGATCAGTTCAATAATTTCTGATGAAGGTTTTGGAATTTCCCAGGCAATTGGAACAGGTGGTCGCGATATTAAAGAAGAGGTTGGCGGAATTATGTTCATCTCTTCTTTGGAAGCTCTTAAAGATGATGAAAACACAAAAGTTATAGTGCTTGTTTCCAAACCTCCTCATCCAACAGTTCTGAAAAAGATCAATGCAAAACTCAAAGAGATCTCTAAACCAGTTGTCAGTATTTTTCTCGGTGCTGATAGTAATCTTGTTAAAGAGAGTGGTGTAATTGTAGCAGAAACTCTGGAAGAAGCTGCACTCCTGGCTTGTGCAATTTCAGATGGATCTGATACTTCTAAAGTAAGTAGTTTTTTGGAAGAACGAAAAGCAAATTATAATGCAATTGTTGATAAACAAGTGAAGAAGATATCAACAGGGAGAAAATATCTGCGGGGATTGTTCAGCGGTGGAACTCTCAGTGATGAAACTCAGATCATTCTAAAGAAGGATATTGAAAACATTTTCAGCAATAGATCCAGCGATAAAAAATTCGCTTTAGAAGATTCCTGGTTGAGCAAAGAGCATACCCTGGTAGATCTGGGAGAAGATGAATTCACAGTAGGACGTCTGCATCCCATGATGGATTTTGATCTAAGAAATAAACGAATTATCCAGGAAGCAAAGGATAAGGAAACTGCCATAATTTTGTTTGACCTTGTCCTGGGATATGGAGCACATCCAGATCCAATCAATGAGATCCTGCCAACGCTAAAACAAGCACAAGAAATTGCATCCGGAATCTCATTTATTTGCTCAGTTACCGGAACTGAACAAGATCCGCAAAATAAAAAAAGCATAATTGAAGAATTAGTAAAGAATGAGATACTCGTGATGCCTTCAAATGCAGCTGCTGCTGAAATTGTAAATTTGATAATTAAAAAAATTAATTAGCAGGGAGAAAATATGGGATTTAAAAAACTATTTGGAAAGAATATTGAGGTTGTTAATATTGGCCTGGAATCATTCAAAGATGATCTGACAAAGCAGGGAGAAAAAGTAACCAATGTTGAATGGACTCCGCCTGCTAATCTTGATAAAAATGTTCTACAAATTTTAAAAACTAATGAAGCAAAAATTAATAAAGCTAACGAGAAGGTTTTAGAGATCATTTTAAATGGGAAGCCTTACCTGGTTGGACTAGATATCGCCAGAAATGTTATTCCGGGTATGAAAGAAAATCTTCTGCTTCATTCCGGACCACCTATAACCTGGGACAGGATGTGTGGACCATTGAAAGGTGCAATGATCGGTGCCATGATCTACGAAGGTAAATCTAAAGATTTTGATGAAGCTGATAAATTAGGAGCTTCCGGTAAATTTGATTTTGCTCCATGTCATGAACACGATACAGTTGGACCGATGGCTGGAGTTGTATCTGCTTCGATGCCGGTTTTTGTGCTTAAGAACCAGGAGTATGGAAATTTTGCCTATTGCACTCTTAATGAAGGTTTAGGCAAAGTACTTCGTTATGGAGCTTATGATAAGGACACAATAACAAAACTGAAATGGATGGAAAATGAGCTTTACCCTACTTTGAAAAAGGCAGTTGAATTTAATGGAAAGATTGATCTTAAGAATATTATTGCCCAGGCACTTCATATGGGAGATGAAGTTCATAATAGGAATAGAGCCGCCACATCACTATTCTAC
>CAZSOM010000380.1:0-1930 GCA_964608295.1 uncultured Candidatus Cloacimonadota bacterium | reverse complement strand
ATTTGTAGTTATGGAAGTGTCATCTCATGCTATAAAACTGGATAGGATTTATGCACTTAATTTCCATTCCGCTGTTTTCACAAATCTAACTCAAGATCATCTTGATTTCCATAAAAGTATAGATGAATATGCCAAAATTAAATTTAGATTATTTAGAAACACAGATAGAGCTTTTATAAATATTGATGATGAATTTGGCATAAAATTATATCAACAATTATCCATTGAGAAATACGGGATTTCATTTGAAAATAGTGATATTTCTATTGGGAAACATTATTTTAAGATAACTGGTTCATCTTTTGTTATTAAGTTCAAAAAAAATGAATTTCAATTTCAAACAAGCTTAATTGGAAAATATAATATTTTTAATATTGCCACTGCTTTCTCTGTAGCTCTTGATCTTTTGGGAGCAGATACAGCACCGCAGATAATCAATTCAATCCGGAACATCAACTTCATTCCTGGTAGATTACAGTCAGTTCCAAACAAGCGAAAAATTGGTGTTTACGTTGATTATGCCCACACACCGGATGCTTTAAAAAACGTCCTGCATACGCTTGACCAGATAAAGCAGGAGAAAATAATTTGCGTTTTTGGAGCTGGTGGAAACAGAGACAAAACGAAGCGTACCAAAATGTTTGAAGCTGCTAAAATCGCTGATAGGATAATCATTACTAATGATAATCCAAGAGATGAAAAACCATCTGAGATCATTCGAGACATTATCAAAGATGCTGATAAAAAATGTAAATTCTGGATTATTCGCGATAGAAAAAGAGCAATCCAAACTGCTATTGATTTTGCAAATAAAAATGACATAGTTTTAATAGCAGGAAAAGGTCATGAAAAATATCAGGAAATCAAAGGTAGGAAATTTGACTTTGATGATGTTGAAGAAGCTGGAAAAACACTTTTGAGTTCAAATGATAATAAAAATCATCTTTCACTGCCAATTGATCCACTTCAGCTTGAACTGATCTTCCAGCAAAAAATAGATATTAGTAATGATGAACTGATCGAGAATATTTCTACAGATTCACGTTTGATAAAAGAAAATTCTCTTTTCTTTGCTCTAACAGGTGAGAATTTTGATGGTCATGACTATGTTGAAGATATTCTTAAGAAAAGTAATTGCTGGGTAGTTGTAAATAATGATTATAAGGGCAATTCTCCAAATATAATCCGTGTGAAAGATACACTGAAAGCTTATGGTCTTTTAGCAAAAAAATATAAAGAGCAATTTGATGTTACAACAATCGCTTTAACTGGAAGTTTCGGTAAAACGACGATGAAGGAATATTTATATAATATTCTATCTGAAGTAGCTCCTACACATAAAACATTCGAGAATGAGAATAATCTTATCGGTGTTCCCAAAACAATATTCCAGTTAAATCCAAATTATAAATATTCTGTTCTGGAGCTTGGTACAAATCAATTTGGAGAGATCAAACAACTGGCTGAGATCACAAATCCTGATGTTGGGATTATTATTTCAATAGGAGCTTCTCACCTCGAATTCTTAAAAGATGAAGCAGGAGTCTTTAAAGAAAAATCAGCACTTTTCCAACGTGACCTTAAATTTAAATTTTTCCCGGCAGATGATATCAGGTTTAAAGAATTTACGGGGATTACTTTTGGTTCATCAGAACAAGCTGATTTCAAATTTACCGATATTCACACCAAAAGCTGCATTACATTCTTTAGAGTTAATGATACAAAATTTTCTATTCCAACTCCTTACAAGAAATTTTCTTTCAATGCAGGTATTGCTGTTTCCATTGCATCCACATTGCAGATCGACAATAAAACAATTCAAAAAGGATTACAAAAAGAACTCAAAATATCACATCGTATGGAAATAATAGAGGAACATGACAGAACATTATTGGTTGATTGTTACAATGCAAATCCAGATTCTATGAAG
>CAZSOM010000379.1:0-1939 GCA_964608295.1 uncultured Candidatus Cloacimonadota bacterium | reverse complement strand
AAAACACCAGAGAACGGGTAATGCAGCCATTCAAAATGCAGCGACTGGCATTGCAACAGCAAATGTTAATGGTATCATTGAATACACTAATCAGTATCTATTAAATCTTTGGGACATTGATGGCGAAAACATCTTACTTGGAAAGAATATACGCGATTTCATCTGTGATAATGACACTGCCGAAAATATTGAAAAAACCATCTCAAATCGAATAGTCTGGACAAACGAGCTCTCCTGCAAAACCATGAATGGAGATCTTTTTTTTGTGCAAGCATCTATTGCGCCAAATGTTAATTCTGATGGTAATGTTATTGGAATGGTTCTTTCTTTGCTGGATACGACAGCAATCAACCAAGCAAATACAACTCTCCAACAAACAATGCAAGAATTACAACGCTCTAACGAAGATCTCGAACAATTTGCCTATGCCATTTCTCATGACCTGCAAGCTCCATTACGAAAAATTTACATGTTTGCCGATATAATCAAAGCCAAAGCAAGTGATGATCTTTCAGAAATTGTGAATGATGCAATGGGGAGAATGCAAAGTGCGACTCAACGAATGACAGACCTTATCAGCGGCCTTTTGCAATACTCACAAATATCAACCAAAGAAAAGAATCACAAGCCTCTGGATTTAAATTTGACAATCAAAGAGGTGCTCTCAGATTTGGAAGTTCAACTGCAAGAAAGCCAAGCTAATGTAACGGTTGCCCCCCTGCCCGAAGTCCTAGCAGATCAGACTCTAATGCGGCAGCTTTTCCAAAATCTAATAAGCAATGCACTTAAATTCCACAAACCGGAGACCATCCCCATTATTGAGATAACGTCACGCAACCTGGAGCCCAATCAAAACAGAAAGGGTTCTTATTGCGAAATCACAGTGAAAGACAGTGGTATTGGTATTCCTCAAAAAGATAATGAACGAATTTTTGGAGTATTTCAAAGACTTCACACACAAAACGAATATGAAGGAACCGGCATTGGTCTGGCAATTTGCAAAAAAATTGCAGAAAGACATAACACTAAACTAATTGTAACAAGCCACGAAGGAAATGGAGCATCATTCAAAATAAAACTAAACATCTACACTGACAACATAAATTAGAGCGAGGCATCTCATGATCACAGAATCAAACCAACCAACACTTCTATTAGTTGATGATAACAAACGCCTTACTGTCACACTAACTGATTTTCTGTCCTACGAAGGCTTTAATGTAGCAAGTGCAAAAAGCGGTGAAGAAGCGATTAAAAAGCTGAAGCGTATCACTCCTGATATCATTATTTTAGATATCAACATGCCTGGTATTGGCGGCGTTGGCTTCCTGAATATACTTCAAAAAAGAAAAATCAAAATTGAATGCCCTATTCTTGTCTTTACGGCACGCTCAACCATGGAAGATTTTTTCGAAACACTTGATGTTGCCGGATTCATATCTAAACCTTGTTCAGAAACAGCCCTACTAGCTAAAATCAAAGACGTGCTTGCAACTAATAAAAAATCAAAAGTGACTGCTTCAAAAGACTGCCCTAAAATCAAAGTCCTTATTGGTGAAGATGACCCCGTAATTATAAATCAACTTAATTTTGATCTTAAGCAAAATGGTTTTGACTTTAAAATAATGAAAACCGCTGGAAAATTAATAGAAAACTCAACCACTTTTTGTCCTAACGTCATAGTGCTAAATGATGTTCTACCGGGGATGAGTGGACGTGTGGTTGCCTCACTATTGCGCGCCATGCCAAGTACTAGACAAATCCCGATCATTCTCTACGATGAAACCCGCATGCTTGAAGATGAAAGCCGCTATGGATACAGAATTCTAGAAGGTATCACGCAGTATCTAACCACGAGTGATTCTGTAGCCATAATACAAGCCATTAAAAAATACGCCAAGTAACAAGGCCTTTCACTTTGTAAGCATGATTTTTCCCG
>CAZSOM010000378.1:0-1939 GCA_964608295.1 uncultured Candidatus Cloacimonadota bacterium | reverse complement strand
TTGCTTTTTTATAGAATGCAATTCTGAGGTATATTATGATTGATAGATATTCACGTAAAGAAATGACAAAAATCTGGGATTTGCAGAATAGATTTCAATGCATGCTGGATGTTGAAATAGCAGCGTGCAGAGCTATGCATGAATTGGATATGATCCCGATAGAAGATCTTGAAGTGATAGTAGAGAAGGCAGATTTCGATGTTGAAAGAATTGCTGAGATCGAAGAGATCACCCACCATGATGTGATCGCCTTTCTTACTAATGTTTCAGAATATGTTGGACCTCCATCTCGTTGGATTCACTTTGGAATGACTTCTTCCGACGTCCTAGACACTGCTTCTTCTATCCAACTTAAACAAGCTGGAGAACTTATTCTTCGTGATTTACAGAAATTTTCAGAAATCCTTAAGATGAAGGCACGTGAATATAAAGACACTCTTTGCATTGGCAGATCACATGGAATTCACGCAGAACCAACAACTTTTGGACTCAAGTATGCTCTTTGGTATGATGAAATGCAAAGAAATATTACCCGAATGGAGAGAGCTATATCAGTTGTATCTGTTGGGCAAATATCAGGAGCTGTTGGTAATTATGCCCATCTCTCTCCTAAAATTGAAGAAATTGCCTGCAAACACCTTGACCTTAAACCTGTGAATATCAGCACGCAGGTTATCCAGAGAGATAGAATTTCGGAATTTATGAACACGATAGCAATTATTGGAACAACAATTGAAAAGATTTCAATGGAGATCCGCCATTTACAGCGTACTGAAGTTTTGGAAGTTGAAGAGAATTTTTCAAAAGGACAAAAGGGTTCATCAGCAATGCCGCATAAACGAAATCCAATTATTACGGAACGTATGTGTGGAATGGCTCGTATTCTGCGTTCCAATACAATAGCAGCTTTTGAAAACAACGCTTTATGGCACGAACGTGATATTAGTCATTCCTCTGTAGAACGTATAATCCTGCCTGATTCAACCATCCTAATGAATTATATGCTAAACAAAATGATCCCTCTTATTGAAAATCTGCTTGTTTATCCGGAAAAAATGATGCAAAATATAGAACTTACTAATGGTCTTGTTTTTTCCCAGGTTGTGTTATTAGAACTTGCGAAGAAAGGAATATCTAGAGAACAATCTTACGGAATGGTTCAGAAAGCTGCAATGGAATGTTGGAAAACTAAGAAACCATTTGAAGAACTCATACTTGCAGAAGAGAAAATCCATGAACACCTTACTGAAGAAGAACTACATGATATTTTTTCCTATGAACGTTATTACAAAAATGTTGATTTTATTTTTGAAAGAATTGGAATTTAGTTATGTCAAATTATACTCCTGTTGAATATTTAACCAAAATTCAAAAGTTAAAATACAAAGCAGCTTTTTTCCCAATTCTTCTTGTTGTCTTAAGCTTTGTAATTAATTTAATTTTTAAACTCGATCATTTAAAATATTTTGCAATTATTGGACTGATCTGGTATATTTTCACAATTATTAGATTCCGAGTGAGAAAAAATTATCCACCAGAAAGCGAAACAGAGATACTGCTTTCTCCAATTTATGGAAAGATTACTAAAATATCAAAGAACTCTGTTACTATAAAAAAAGGCTTATATCAAGCTGTCGATATCCGCTATACAGGACAAGGAAACGAAGTAAAAATCATTTCGAAGAATGTTAATTATTTTGAGAATGAACCTACGCTTGCTGGGAAATTAATTGGTATTGTTTCAGCTTCAGCAGTTTGTGTTTGTGAAATTTCGGAAGATTGGAAAATTGAAGTAAGCCTTGGTGATAAGGTTGTATCTGGAGAAACTATCTTGGCAGTTAAAATATGAAGATGAAAAATATTAGGTATTTAGTTCCAAATTTCTTTACTGCCCTTAGCCTCATATTAGGCTTATCAGCTTTACAGTTTACAAATATTG
>CAZSOM010000377.1:1055-1947 GCA_964608295.1 uncultured Candidatus Cloacimonadota bacterium | reverse complement strand
AGGTGCATATTATGGAAGATATGTTGCTTCCATACTTTTCCCATTTGCTCATTACCTGAAGAATGCAACCGGAACAAATATCTTCACTACTCCTCGTTTGAAAAAGTTTGTCCGCTGGCTTATAGATATTGAGAAACCGGATGGCAGTGTTCCTCTTTTTGATGATGCCTATGACCATTTCTATTTATTTCAACCTTTAGCTACAGATCTAACTGAATATGAAAATGAACTGGTATTTTTGTTTAAGCAGAACAAAGAGAATGTTAATGAAAGTGACTTGAAATTTGTTGATGTATTCTGTGGATATGATGACAGAACACCTCCAATAAAACCAGATTATGATCCAGCAATTTTCTTTCCAGATGCAGGACAGTCTATTTTTAGAGGGAAAGAAAATCTTTATGCTTTTATGATAGGTGAACCGGGCAGAAAAAATGATACACATCATGACCACTACGAACCAGGTGCTTTCATTTTATCTGCATTCAATAAAGATTTTCTTATAGACTGTGGATATGGAATACGTGGTGTGAATGATGAGAACAGAAGCTGGTACACTTCATCTGAAGCGCATAATATTCCTTTAGTGAATGGACTTGGCCCAAACCTGAACCCAGTGTGGGGTGATGATCTAACAGGGGAAATGTGTAATTACTTTGGTTCTGAACAAATCTCAGCAGCAGTGATAAAGTCTAATTATAGAAAAACAGATATAACACGTTCAGTCTGGTTTGCCAATCAGTCATATTTCATTGTAATTGATGAATTTGAAGCTACCACACAGAAACGATATTCCGTACCATGGCATGGTTTGGGAACACTTGTGAAAAGAAGTAATACAAGTGCTAAATGGATTCAGGATGAATCTTGTCTTGATCTCGAATTCATGTCC
>CAZSOM010000377.1:0-1008 GCA_964608295.1 uncultured Candidatus Cloacimonadota bacterium | reverse complement strand
TGCAAAAGAAAATAAATTAATTTCCATTTTCATTCCGAATCAAATTGATCAGGAGCAAATCAGAGTTAGCGATCTTGAAGTTATTTCAAACGGAAAAGTGAATGCCAGGATAATTGAAGATAACAATTGGCAGGATCATATAATTTTAGCTGATTCTGTTTGGCAATGCAAAAGTGTGAAGAGTGACGGTGAAATTGCCGTTATCCATAAAAATTATTTTGAAGAGATTGAATATTGTTCTGTTAAGAATGTAACCTTCTTCGAAATTGATGGCAAGGAAATCTTCAGAGCTGATAAACCAATTGATATCACCTTGAATCTGGTTGACACTGGCTGGTTTGGCTACCTGGATTCCAAAAGTGAAACTTCAAATTTTATTCAGTTCTTCCCTAACCTTGATCAGGGATTCATGACCTTCAATAATAGAATAGTTGAATTTGATACAATTGAACCTGACTGTATAATTGCAACTTCAACCAGTGGAATTTTTAATTTCAATCCTTCCCAAAACAGGATCTATTCTACAGAAAAATACAAACCATACTATCCCATGCTGAAGTCACTAGAGTTCTCACATGATCCACAAGCTGAGCTGAGTGATATGAATCACTTCGAAAAGATTCAACTGCGAAACGAGATCACAGCTCTCACAGGAGAAGCTGCCATCGGTTTAGCTGATTCTTTAATGAATTATCCTTTAACAGATCTTTACGGCATCACAGCCGGAATTATTAATAGTGCCTGGAATGCAGAGGAAAGCTTCATAGTCAACTTGCCACAATCCTTCGAGTTAGAGCGAGATATTGCCGGGAAAAAAGTATCCTATTTTGAAGAAGGACGCATCACTGACAAAGGGTTATCAACTAGATTTCATAGATTAGAAATTGAAAACACACTCTATTTACAGCAGGAGAATTATTTTAAGGATCATCATTATACTTCGGTCGAAATAGGTTATCAAAAATATCATCTCTATGCTGATCGTGAAAAATATAAGAAAGATATTGA
>CAZSOM010000376.1:0-1953 GCA_964608295.1 uncultured Candidatus Cloacimonadota bacterium | reverse complement strand
TTCCAACTGGAAAATCAGTAACTGATAATTGATAATTCCCATATGTATCAGATGAAAAATGACCAACAGTAAAATAATAAGTAGTCGATGCTGAAGAACAGAACGTGATTAATGATGTTAAACCAGCACCTCCATCATCATTACAAGTGACCTCAGTAAGTGAGGCACAAGATCCTGAAAATAGATGAAGCTCAGTGTCTAAAGTTGTTCCTGTATTATCGGTAGAAATTTGCATTTGATTTCCTGTACCTGTAAATGTATACCATACTGTTGCTCCAGTTGTTGAACATGTCGAAGTTGGCATAGTCTCACTTTGTGCACAACTATTACTAAGAGTACCGCTATCATAAGGAAAAGCCCCAATATTTACAGCTTCAGTGCACAAATCATTGGGATGAGTAGTGTAATTTATTCTAAAATTCGAATAATAACCGTAGTTTGCTACCGCTTCCCAAAAAGTTGGATTTTGATTGTCTTCATCTTCATCGGCAATTCCAACCATATAATAGTTACCCGCCAAACGAGATTCAACATCTGTAAGACCTAATGAATTAAAATCACAATCATATCCAGTATAGTAGTCTGCTCGATCCCAGTTCCAACTAGCATCGACATAAAACACTAACCCATCTTCAACATCATTATACCATGTCCAACTGTATGAATCAACTACTCCGTCTGCTTGAGGATTGTTCGCTGCACTCATATTCGTTGTCATATCTTTGATTTCAGGCTTCACTTCTTCCCAATATATTGTACCATCACAATCTCCTGTAACATAAGGTTCAATATCTGGCAGATAAGTTTCAAATTCAGCAGTATTTACAGTTGCACAATCAGGAATTGAAGTTATGTCGAATTTCTCATGCAATCGATTATAATTATGTTCATCACCTGAAAGAAGATCATCATCTTCAAGAGCTCCAATAGTTCCTAAATAGTTTCCATTTGCAGGAGTACAAATCCAAACGTATGGCTGAGATTGATCATTTGTGCAATACACAGAATGGCCATAAAATGTTTCGTCGAAATAAGAAGTTGGAGAATTCTTTGTTGCTTTCTGTCTTGGTGTTGGGTAACATGCTGGGATTTCGATCCATTTTATTTTAACACGTTGATAGAATTCCATTTGCTCAAAGTCAAAAGCTCCAGATTCAGGGAGTATTGGATATGAAGTAGGCCTCATTGACATTTGAGCATCAATAGATCCATCATCATATTTAAAGTGTCTAGAATTAGATGTTCTCTTTGAAAGATCTTCTTTCAAATCCTCTGGATAGCCATTTTTCAATGGTAAGTACATAGCATTCACTAGTCTTGCATAAGTATAAAATCCAGGATAATCTGTTCTACCAATCTGTCCAGATTCTAACGAAATATCATCTCGTAATTTAGCTTGAGGTTTATATACTCTAAATGAATTATTGTTTAATAAAACAATTGAGTCGACAGTTACTGAATTATACCTCTCAGCAATTTTATTTATATCTTCAAGAATTTCAAGTAATATATATCCAGGGTAATTGTCTAAATCTGCAACCTCCTGAGGTATTACACTTATTAGATTACTTTGGTCAACAAAAAGTCTGTAATAAACCTTTCCATCTATTTCAGTGAAATCAATATTATCTACAATTATTTTTTCAAAAAATGAAGATGAACCTCCATCTTTAAAATTCCCCTTTCGTGTATTCTCTTTTAATGGGTTTATTGGCAAACCATCATTTCCTAGCAAATGGCTTACGCGTTCATCATTTAAATCAACAGGAATAAAATCAGGCACATAAACTAAATTCTCATCTAGACTTTCATAATCTGATGAGAATAAGAATTCATCTAATTCAGGATACACAGTATTGTATTCTGACTTTAAATCATCAATATGCCTTGATTCATTATTATTAACTTGAGAATAACCAATAGAAATATTGAAAGCCAATATCACTATTACAA
>CAZSOM010000375.1:0-1974 GCA_964608295.1 uncultured Candidatus Cloacimonadota bacterium | reverse complement strand
GGCTCATCTCAATATATTCAGCTTTCATCCGGTCAAACATATAACTACAGGTGAGGGAGGAATGATAACCACAGATGATGCAGAATTGGTTGAGCGAATGCGCTTATTTCGTAATCATGGTATTACTCGCGACCCTAAATGCTTTAGCACTCAGACCTCAGATCTCCGCCCTCCGACTTCTGATTTCTTTTGGTTTTACGAAATGGTGGATCTGGGATATAACTATCGCATAACAGATTTCCAGTGTGCCCTTGGCATTTCTCAGTTGCAAAAGCTACCGGTATTTTTGGAAAGAAGGCGCACGATAGCCAAACAGTATGATGATGCATTTGCTTCTGTGCCAGAGATTATTCCCCTTGCTGTAAGTCAAAATGTTCTCCATGCTTATCATCTCTACGTGGTTAAGATCGATTTTAAAAAGCTTGGTATTGATAGGACCATACTTTTTACTAGCCTAAGAGAAAAGGGGATTGCTATCAATGTACACTACATTCCAGTTCACCTGCATCCCTTTTATAGGGAGAAATTTTTGACTGGGCTTGGATTGTGTCCTGTTGCCGAAGCTGCCTATGAACAGATTATTTCGCTGCCGCTGTTTCCAGGAATGGCAGATAAAGATATTGAGGATGTGATTAAATCAGTTCTAAAAATTATTCACCTTTGCAGAAATGGAGATCTTTGATACATGGCTAAGTTTACAAAACAGATGAAAAAGTGGGGAGGGAGATTTGGGAAGGAATACACCAATCGAAACGCTCATTCCCTGAATGACATGGAGAATCTCTATAAAGAACGTTATGGATCTACACGTACAGAAATGAATTCCGAGTTTATTAGCGACTTTGATAGAGATGTTAGAATCTTAGAAGTAGGTTCGAATGTCGGCAATCAGCTCCTATGTCTTCAAGAGATGGGGTTTAACAATTTATATGGTATTGAGTTACAAAGTTATGCGGTTGAACTTTCAAAATCACGAACAAAGTGCATTAATATTATTGAAGGTTCAGCATTCGATGTTCCTTTTAAGAATAGCTACTTTGACCTTGTATTTACCTCGGGAGTGCTTATTCATTTGAATCCATCAGACATAAGAATGATTGTAAAAGAGATATACAGGTGTACAAAAGAATACATCTGGGGATTTGAATACTACGCAGATAATTATACAGAGATATTGTATAGAGGACATAAAAATCTGCTGTGGAAAAATGATTTTGCAAAACTTTACTGTGATCAATTCAGTGATTTAGAATTGGTTAAAGAGAAGCATTTCGAATACATAGACAACAATAACGTAGACGCAATGTTCTTGCTCAAAAAACGTGTAAAAAATGATTAATAACAATGAAGTCATTGCAATTATCCCCGCACGTGGCGGCAGTAAACGTATTCCAAATAAAAATATTAAAACATTTGCCGGACAACCTATTATTTCATATTCCATAAAGGCTGCTCAGGAAACGAACTTATTTGACAGGATTATTGTGTCCACGGACTCAGAGGGCATTGCTGAAGTTGCAAAAAAATACGGCGCGGAAGTTCCTTTTATACGGCCTGCTGAAATTGCTGATGATATTACCGGCACTATTCCAGTGTTGATTCACGCGTTGAACTCGTTGAATGAAAATGATTATACAACAGATTATTTTTGCTGTATTTATGCAACGGCCCCATTTGTCCAGCCGGAATTCATTAGAAGAGGGTTTGATTTATTAAAGAAAAAGGAAGCCACCACTTCTTTTGCTGTAACGACGTTTCCATATCCTATATTCAGGGCTCTGAAAATAGGCAACGATGGGCGAGTTGAAATGTTCTGGCCTGAGCACGAAAATTCCAGATCAAATGATTTGCCGGAGTCATATCATGATGCGGGCCAGTTTTATTGGGGAAATACAAAACGATTTTTGACGGAGAAGAAGCTTTTTTCATCAAATTCAGTTCCTGTTATTCTCCCCCGCTATTTAGTGCAAGATA
>CAZSOM010000374.1:0-1985 GCA_964608295.1 uncultured Candidatus Cloacimonadota bacterium | reverse complement strand
ACTCAGGATTTTCATTCCTGCATCAGGGGTTCAACTCCCCTACGGGATACCATTTTAAAAGCCAACCGGTTTATCCGGTCGGCTTTTTTTATTTGATATTTAGTCTTTATGTTTTACTAGAAATTTTTATCTCATCTTTGAACTTTTTCGTGAGGAATCGAAAGTTTCCTTTTCGGAGTGTAATGTTTTCACTATCAAAAAATTCCAATAAGATCATTGCTGTTCCCCTGTTTGTATTAAGCATATCACGAAATTGTGAGACTTTAATACCCTCGGTTGAGTTTGTAAGTTGCTCAAGCATGGCTTTTTTTGCTTTTTCAACTAATTCAGAATGAAAATACTTTTGCTGAAGAATGTAAATATTTTCGTTATCGTTCAAGTAAGACATTATCTGTTCCATCCGTTTTTTCTGAATTTTCTCATCAATCGCAAGAGCATCTAGCTCTGTAGGATCAACTGCATTGTTACCTTTCGATTTTATCAGATCATCCACTTTTTTTATCATTTTTTGAAGTTCATCATTTATTTCAACCTTATGAGATGTTAATATCCAGCTCTTTCCAACTGCTTTGAGTTTGTTATTTTCTTCTAAACTCTTTAAGATCTGGGTTAATGTAAGTTTAGTTATTTCATTTTGATCTTCACCAAAAATACCCATTAACTCTTTTAATGTTCTTCCGCTGTTTTTCAAAGGATTCTTATGATGATAGTCTTTCAAACCTGTGAGTATTTTGTTTTGATAAGCTGTATTCATCTTTTTTTGCAATAAAACAGTTTCATTCTTTGCTTGATAGAATACAAGATCTCCAGGTAATTTCTGGAATATTACTTCGATGAGATCATCAGGATTTACTTCAAGATGATCGGCAATTGTTTTCTGTGAAATAGGCAGTGCGGATTTCCGTACTTCTGCAGCGACCATTTCTTCCAACTCACCAGTTGCTATTTTTTGTACGATCTCAACTTGTTTCTCCCTTCTGCGACGATGATGCAGAGGGTACGGATCTACCACATAACCTCCACCTAAGGTTAAATTTCCTGAGGAGTTACGAATTATAAATTTGTCGTTGTTCTGAGCAATGATCGGGTGTGGTAGATACACTTGAGCTAAACAACTTTCTCCTTTACTTAAAGAATCCTGATCTAACAAGTGAATCCGCACCATAATACGGTTTGTACCCAGCAGAAAGATTACTTGATTCCATATTCCTAACGTAATATCATTTTGATAGATAGTCAGCTTAACATCGATAAGCTTAGTAGATTGGATTTTTTTATTCGATAGAACCATTCCGTGTTTGAAATCTTTTTGTTTAAATCCTACCAAGTTAAAAGATGCTCGATCTCCAGCACTAACTTTTGTAACTTCTTCACCGTGATGTTCCAATCTTCTAATTCTTAAATCCCGCTCATTCGGAAGTAGATAAACAGTTTCATTTTTTGAGATCGTACCTGAGATTATAGATCCGTTCACAATTGTTCCAAAACCTTCCTGAGTAAAAATACGATCGATATACATACGGAAAAGACCTTCAGTTTTTCTTTGTGGAAGTGAATTAAAAATAGCTGAAATTGTTTTAATCAGCTCTTCAATCCCCTGCTTTGTTTGTGAAGAAACCTGAATAACGGGAGCATCTTTTAGAAAAGACTCATCCACAAATTCCATTATCTCTTCCGTAGCTAATTCTAAAAGTTCTTCATCAACCAGATCAATCTTATTTAGAACTACAATTCCCTTTGCTATTCCAAGAGTTTTCATTATTTCAAGATGTTCTTTAGTTTGAGGCATTATCCCTTCATCAGCAGCAATGACTAGAAGCACAAAATCTATTCCGCAAGCTCCCGCCACCATTGTTTTAATAAAATCTGCATGTCCAGGTACATCCACAATTCCCACGCTATTCCCATCGGGAAGATCAATATGAGAAAATCCCAGGTTGATCGTGATACCTCGCTCTTTTTCCTGTTTATGTGTGTCACAAACA
>CAZSOM010000373.1:0-1986 GCA_964608295.1 uncultured Candidatus Cloacimonadota bacterium | reverse complement strand
AAATTCTTCAGCTATTTCACCGCTCTCTTCAATAGCAGTTCCAGCTTCAATCCCAATTTCAATACTATCTCTATGAACTGCTGAGAAAAATAGATATTTTAAAATATCCTGACTTCCAACTTCTAAACACAATTTTTTATTCTCTAATATTTTATCATAATTTTCATGTAAGAAATATCGTCCAATTAGATAGGTTTTTATTGGATCGGAAAGTGATTTACCATTGTCAATGTGATGCTGGATCAATTCTAAAACTTTGCCTTGTGAACCATGCTTTTCATAATATGTGAGTAGTGGTGTCAAACTTGCTTCATCATTCCACTTCTGGTATGCTTGGTCATATATTTCCATACTTTTAACAGAATCAATTCGACTGTATAACTCTGCAATAGTCAGTACTAATTCTGCTTCATCCCAGGGAAGTGCGATTGCTTTTTTTAGGAGCTTGCCATCTGCCTTTGGATTAATTTCTTGCTGGAAAAGATAATATGCTGTTAGATTCCTCATGGTCGGTTTAATTTTAATTGCTTTTCTAAAACATTTATCTGCCATGTTATTTTGCTGTTCTCTATAATAAGATTCTGCAGCAAGGGAATAAATCGTTTCTGAGTTTACATTTTCTTCACAGTACTTTTTGCTGTATTCAAGAACTTCGGAAAATGCTGATTCATCATATAAAGATTTAACAGCTAAGGTCTGAATGAGTGTTTCTTTTAGAAATACACTATTGGAATCAGCTTCAATAGCATTTTTATATAATCGAACTGCACTTTCAAGATCGTGTTCTCTCATGGCAGCTTGTCCCAAAAGGAAATAGTTTTCAGCAGCAAAATTCGGTTGAGTTGCTATATTATTGTTAACTGCACATCCGGTAAGAATTAATGTAATGAGCAGAATTTTGGAAAATAATTTCATGAAATCTAGAACGTCATGTTGTAGATGAGAGTTATCGTTCTATCACAACCTTGAGTGTCTGGGTGATTTAATAGCAGGTCATAAAATGATACTCTCATAATTAGTGCTTCTGTGAAATGCAGATCAACCGAAGCATTAAAGAATCCTCTACCTTTCATTACATTAGCATCGTTGTCATTCCAGCCAGTGTCATATTCAGCTACCAATACAACCATATCGCCCACAGATTTATCAAAACCAAAGAATAGATTTGGTTCTTCATCTTTATCTTCTGTTTCCAAACTGTAATTAATTCCACCGTGAATTCCCAGGTTTCCAAAAAAGAAGAAATTTTTGCTGGCAGTTAAATAAGCACCTTTGGATTTAATATCATAACGTTTATCAGCTTTATGATATCTTCCATGACCTTGGGAATCGTAGCCCAAGGCAATGGCAGGAAGTTGGTTATTTTCATCCAAAAGTCTGATCTTGGCATTAAATTCAACTCTGTCATGCCAGTTAGGATTTTCATTTCCCACAATTTGTTCAGCACCGTAATTTACACCAAACATAAAGCGCGGGAACAATCCAACTTTTGTACCAATTAATAAACCATTATTTTTATATATTTTGGCAGATAATTCTGCTTCACCTTGCTGCAGGATACCAGCAGTTGGCGTTTCTATTAATGAATTAAGTTCAAAAGTAAAACTGCTGACTGAAATTATTAAAAGGATAAATAAGATACTTAATTTTTTCATCTCGATCTCCTTGATTATTTTGTTTCTTTAAGCTTCAATGTATTGCTGATAATTTCTAATTCATAGAGAGCTTCTAATTTTTCTCCATCGGGATGATAAACCGAATTATCAACTAAATACGCCAATTCACTTACCTTATCATAAAAAGCGAAACTCTGAAAAGCACCTCCAACAGAATGCTTTCTGTTCTGCCATCTTCCGGTTATTCTCCACCCCTGATGACCGGCAAGTTCAAACTTTTCCATTCTCACATCTTTATCAAAGAATTCGTCTTCATCATAATATTTCCAGCTGATCTTCCGACGAGTTTCTTTCAACCATTCTCGATCAA
>CAZSOM010000372.1:0-1988 GCA_964608295.1 uncultured Candidatus Cloacimonadota bacterium | reverse complement strand
AAGGGATGAGCAGCAATAAATATATTATCATCATTGTGTAAGTGGCGAATCTCTTTTACTGTATGCGATGGTTTATTTTTGAACCATTTCTCAGCACTGTCACCTTTACCTTCAATAAAATCATGATGATTTATAGCCAGCATGTGAATATTTTCATCTTTTGAATTTCCGATTGAAACTTCTTCACCCGGAATTATTCGAAATTCTATAGAATCACATTCTTGAACATTTTCATGCATCTTTTTCCAAATAGGAAGTTCAGGATCATTTTTAGTGCAGGAATTTAAAGCATCATCAAGATCGTAGGAGTGATCTGTAACAAACAACCAGTTAAGTCCCATCGCTTTTGCAAGTTCTACAGTTGATCTAATATCAGCTCCAAATTCAACTTGATCGGAAGTGTGAATACTATGATAGTGAGGTTCGCCGGCAAACCAGTTCTCTGGCAAAGGTAACGGTTCTTTCGAATAAAATGTTTCATAAGGTTTTGCAGGAATATCTGGATAATTATCATTAATAACAATTTTAGATTTTCCGGCCATCTCCACATCAATTTTGGCAATTATATGTAAGTATTGATCTGCTTCCAATTCCACCACATTTACATCAAGTATTTGAGAAAAGTAGTTTTCTTCAATTTTTTTCTCAATTGTAAAATCTTGTGATATAGTTTTGTTTCTTCCTTCAACGCTAACATTTACAGAGTTTATCTTAACGGGGAAGAGGTCAGCATCTTTCACAATCACGAGTAAAGAAATAGTTCGCTTTTGATTTTTAATAACTCTGATTGGAATGTCTGTGATTATCTCTGGTTCTTTCCTGAAATACTTGGGGAATAAATATTTAAAATGATAATGGATCTCAGCGTATGAGATCAGAAAAGATGTTGAGATAAAAAAACCTTCAAGGAGATTTAAACCTTGAAGGTTATTAAATATATTCATTAATAAAAATTATTATGGAAGCCAGTTTGGATCAAAAACACTATCTGAGATTTTATCGTTATTCACGCCCCAGGGACCATTGGGCAGATAGTAATAAATTGAAGCACCTTTCTTTCCAAAATTCTTATTTGTTGTACCAACAATCGTAGTATCTGTAACTGCATAATCGAAGAGAAATTCATCGTTTGTCTTTTGCATTTCATCTTTTACAAACAGTAGGTCTTCACCTTTGTATTCACCATTTTCTTCAAGTTTTACTACGGTATGTTCAAAAATGAAATAGCCATTAGCGGGATCTTCTTCAAATTTAACATCAGCATGGGCTATTATCTGCATATTAAATACAGCTTCTTTTAGTTTTTCATGATTCATTTTATCAGTTCTTAATGGAATGATGAGTGTGAAAACTATTCCAACCAGCATAATTATCATTATGAGTTCAATTAATGAGAATTTTTTACTCTTTTCAATTTTTGTACTTTCAGCCATTACTCCTCCAAATTTACTAACACAGAATCTGACCCATATTCTCTTTGTCAAATCTTTTTTATTTAAGTATCAACTAGCTATTATTTAAATTTTTCACATTTGTTTTTAATATGATTGTTTAAAAGAAAAATCCTTTACAATATAAAGGTGCAATTTTTTTTTAACAAATCAGAAAATAAAATATTTAATCTGATTTTAAAAATGAGGAATTATCAAAATATGAAAAAATTTATAATATTATCATTATTAGTCATTTTCATTCTATCAATAGCGGAAGCAAAGATAGATTTGAATAAAGCAACTTTAGAAGAATTAATAGACCAACTACCTATAACAGAAAAACAAGCTAATGATATTTACGACTATAGATTTTATATAGATTTTTATCAGAGTATTTACCAACTTCGCGAAGTGGAATCGATTGATCAGGAAACATTAAATAAATTAAAACCCCTGGTTTCAGTTTCTCATTATGATGAAAAGGATGAATCTGCTCAACGTCGGGATGATATTTATTATCTCATTGAGCGATTGGGCAGCAGTGAAGGATTGCAG
>CAZSOM010000371.1:0-1994 GCA_964608295.1 uncultured Candidatus Cloacimonadota bacterium | reverse complement strand
GAAGATTTGGTGAGAAAAGAAAATTCAATATTAAGGGAATTGCTCATATCACAGGTGGTGGAATCCCAGGGAATTTTGATAGGATTCTCAAGCAAAAAGGATTAGGTGCCGAGTTCAATAATCTTTTTCAACCATCTGCTATGGTTAAGGAGATTCAGCAGATGGGAAATGTTTCTGAATCTGAAGCTTATAAAACATGGGATATGGGAAATGGGATGATGATAGTGGTTAATAAAATCGATGCAAATGCAATTATTGATTCATTATCAATTGAAGCAAAAATTGTAGGTTTTATCATTGGAACTAATCAAATTATAATTGATTCGAAAGGTACTGATCCACAAAAGTTAGTTTATAAAATTTAATAATAGGAGATTTTATGTGTAAGAAATTAGTTTTTTTAATGTTAGTATTCAGTTTTTCAATTAGTGCAATGTTTTCTGGTGAAGTAAGAGGATTAACAAACACATTTCCTGCTGAGAACGAAACCAGAATTATTGGTAAAGCAAATGAATATTTTCCATCTTTTACTCAACCAGAAATTCCATTGCATTTGGAAGATAGGGAAGGTTGGGCTTTAGTAGATTCGATTAATTTCAATTCGTATCTTCAACCTGGCAACCATGTAGGGATTTCATATGACAATAATACAAATGAAATCGTTGCCTGTTCAAATTTCTATGAACTACTTAATACAGAAGCTTTAAGTGCTTTAGAAAAATGTCCAAAATGGATACGACCGGCTTTAGAAAATATTTTTATTCAGCTTGAATCGGATGTACAACTGGAATGGGCAGAAGTTATTAACAATGCAAATGATCCTTATATTGATGAAATAGCATATTCCATAGCAAATAGCTCCGTAGAATATCTATCATCACCATATTGTTATCCAGAGATTTTCACAGAGAATGCAATGTATTTGTATTCAACTGATTATTTTCTAAATTATGTAGAAATTGTGGATTACGGAAATTCAAATTCTGATGAAAATTATTATTCCACGACATTATACTGGAAAATTAATGAAGATGGTGAACAAGTTCAAGTTGAAGTTCCAAGAGAAATTTACTATATGTATATTGTTCATCCTAAAATTACAGATGAGATACCTGCTTTTCTTGATCCAGATATTATCGAGGATAATTCAACTCATAATAACAACATTGTATCACCCGATCAGGGTGTCTTCTGGAGATATTTTCTTTTCAATTATAACGATCCAGGTTATCCTTTATTAAGAGATGAACTTTCCATCAGTTCGGTTGCTTGGGATATAACCGGTAACACACCTGATGACGCAATTCATAAACTTACTCAATGGATAAATAACTCGATGTCATTTACTTCCAATGCAGAACGACCTCATCAACCTGTTCGTATTTACAGAAAACATATAGGAAGGTGTGGCGAGTACGCTGATCTTACAGCAGCAGCTTGCAGATCTGTGTTAATTCCATGTACAAGTATTTTAGCCATTTCCTCAGATCATACCTGGAACGAATTTTGGGATGAAGAATGGATACATTGGGAGCCAGTGAATGGTTACATCAATAATCCCTTAGTCTATGAAAATGGTTGGGGAAAAGTTTTTGGATCTGTATTTGAAATTAAAAGTAATGGATATTTAACACCGGTTACTGCTACTTATTCGGAAGAAACTGCAACAATTATTATTTATGCATTAGATAACTTGGGTAATCCTATTGACGGTGCAAAAATTACTCTAAAAGTACCTGGATGGGATAATTGGGGATATACGGATAAAGATGGAAAATGTACATTTATTGTAGGTGAGGGAAGAACATATTATGCCAGAATGGATTCCGAAATTGGAAATGATCCAATCAATTCTAGTGAAGTTTATGAAATTGTAACCAATAGTGTTAATGGGGAAACCTATACATATTCAATGAATGCTGCAGGAATTATGCCGGAAGTTCAATATAACTCCATTTCAATACCGGAAGATGATGTTGATGATTATAAACTGG
>CAZSOM010000370.1:0-2000 GCA_964608295.1 uncultured Candidatus Cloacimonadota bacterium | reverse complement strand
CAATCTGAGTGATGATTTTGTTATTATAGCGTCAAACAAAAATTGTGAAATTCAAGGGTATCAATATAAAAAGTTACCGATCTGGGGTGTTCAATTTCATCCGGAAGTTAACTATGAGTATGGAGAGCAATCAATTAGGAATAAATTAGCTAACAATGAAACCATGCGTGAATATTTCTATAATGAACAACAATACCAAGACCATATTGAACAGAATTTTATGATCTTTAAGAATTTTCTAAGTTCTTAAGTTCAGCAAAAGGAGAAAATTATGAAAGATTCGATTAAGAAAGAGATTATGAGTTGTTTTAAACAAACTCAACCTGTTTATTTCTCTACGATAGATAAAGATATTCCACGTGTTCGTCCTGTTACGCTCATACATTTTAATGAGAAATTTTGGCTAGCTACCGGATCGGGTGATGCAAAGATGGCTCAAATTAAAGCTAATTGTAACTTTGAATTCTGCTATTCCATTTCTGATAAAAAAAATATGGGTTACATCCGCGGAGCTGGAGTTATAAAAATTGTTGAAGATATTGCTGCAAAAAAGGAATTATTAGATCACATTGATTTTATCTCTCATTTTTGGCAGGATCCAGCTGATGAAGGTTACTCGCTATTGCATCTAAATATTAAGGAAATTGAATATATGAAAATTGGAGAGATGATAGCAAATAAGTATGAATGTGATTTATAACCTTGATTAAAATAATGAATAGACCTATAGGTGATTAAATATTCAAGTGAAACTAATGTAAACATTTGGCTCAAAAGTTGCTTAATATTAAACTAAAAAGCGAAGGAATATAAAATGAAAAAAACACTTACCTTTCTAATTATTATCGCTGCAATATATCTTAATGCCAGCGTAATCGAAAAAACATATCACTTTAATGATTATAAAATTTCTGAAATTTCAGGTTTCCAGAAAATTGGATTTGAGAATTCGCAGCAACAGGCAAAAACGGGAGAACCAGTTCTACCGTATATTTCAGTATCACTTTTACTACCTCCTGGAGAAATTGCTGAATCAATTGAGATAATCGGAAATAATGAAAAACAAATTCCTGGTTCTTTCCAACTATATCCCAAACAACAGGTGAGACCTACTTCAATGCCAAGTTCAAATGAATTTGTACAAAATATGCAAGTTTATGAATCTAATGAGATCTATCCACAAAAGCAAAATGGAGAGTTGATTACTCATTTTTTAAGTGGTTATTCAATTGCGATGAATACAATCACACCAGTAAGGTATGTTCCTGCAAGTGGAATTGTTTCGTATTATGAAGAAGTAAAAATAATTATTCATACAAAATCAGATATTAAAGCACAAAATGCCCTGAATAATTTACAATCTAACGATAATGTGTTTTCAAGAGTTAATGGATTTATCCAAAATCCTGAATTGATAAGTCGCTATCCAATCATGCAATCACGTGAAGGTGAATACCAACTTCTTATAATCACTCCAGCTCAATTTGCAGATGATTTTGCAGAAATGCAGGAGGTCTATCTTCAACAGGGAATGATCTCAGAAGTTATCACTGTTGAAGAAATTTATGCTTCCATGATAGGACAGGATCAACCGGAGAAAATAAGAAATTATATAATTCAAGAGTATCAAGATCATGAAATAGAATATGTGTTATTGGCTGGTGATATTGAACATGCACCTTACCGTGGATTTTACTGCTACGTTGATTCAGGTACTGGTTATGAAGATTTCGGCATTCCGTCTGACCTTTACTATTCAGCTCTGGATGGAACCTGGAACGATGATGGAGATAACAGTTGGGGAGAAATTGGTGAAGATGACCTGCTTCCAGAAGTTGCCGTTGCCAGATTTTCTTTCAGTAGTTCGGATGATCTTGCCAATATGTTAAATAAGACAATTATGTATCAAACTCAACCAGTGCTGGGAGAATTAAGAGATCCGCTTATGGCAGGAGAAAATTTATATGATGATCCACTTACATGGGGAGCAGATTATCTGG
>CAZSOM010000369.1:0-2008 GCA_964608295.1 uncultured Candidatus Cloacimonadota bacterium | reverse complement strand
AAAATAATGTTCAAATTAATCCTAACCAAACAGTAACAATTGATTTTGAACTTACTTACCTGCAAGCACCAGAAAACCTGGTTGCTACTGTTGAGAGCAATGATGTGTCTTTAGCCTGGAATATGGTTGATTTTAGAAGCATGGGAACAAAGAGAGAACGTTCAAACTCAAGTAAACATTCATCAACAAGCAGAATTGCACTTGATAAATCAAACTCGATCACTACCACAACACGTTCACTGATTGGCTTCAAAGTATACAGAAATAATAATGAAATAGCTGAGATCAATAACACATCTCAAACTTACTATGATGATAATAGTCTGGATGCAGGAAATTACTCCTATTATGTAACAGCTTTGTATGATAATAATAATGAATCTTTACCAACCAATACAGAACAGATTACAGTAGTTCTTGCTCCGCCTTCTAACCTGACAGCAGAATTACAAGAACCCGATGTTATTCTTAATTGGGATGCTGCTTCTGCCGCTAGAGATCTTACGGGATATAGAGTATATCGTAACGGTTTATCCATTACCGATGTAACGGGAATAACCTACACAGATACTAATGTACCAATAGGAACTCATACCTATTTTGTAACAGGCGTATATGGGCAATATGAATCTACACCTACCAATACAGTAGAGGTGGAACATACAGAAGCAGACGATTCGCTTATTCCTGTTCATACAGCACTAATTGGTAATTATCCGAATCCCTTCAATCCTGAAACAAAGATAGAGTTCAGTTTGGTAAAAGCAGAAAATGTGAATATAATTATTTACAATATTAAGGGAGAAAAAATAAAGAAGCTTGTTGACGGGCAGCTGTCAGCAGGATATCATTCCACAATTTGGGATGGAACAGACGACAATAATAAGCAGGCAGCAAGTGGTGTCTATCTTTACAGGTTCAAAACAACCAGGATAGACCAAACAAAAAAAATGATGTTGATTAAATAGATGGAGGAAAAGTGAAGAAAAATCTTTTATTAATATTAATGATATTAGTAGTCAGTTTACTTTTTGGGCTGGTGGAATATCAAGAAACAAGTGATGGAGTTAGAGTAACTTTTGTTAATGATAGTACAGATTTAAAACAAATTGATCTGGAGCAGATAATTGCATTACCCTCAAAAAGTATAAATCTTAGGGTAATTAGTTGCGAAATAGCTGAATACACAAATGATGGCGAGTTATTAAGAACTAACACCGAAAATGGAGAAGATTTTATCGAATTACATGGAAGCTTTGTAATGCGTGATCTTTATGCTCATCAATTAAAAATAAATACAACCCAAAAGACAGATGAAATATCTAAAGTTATAAAAAGCATAGATCTTGAGTTGGAAATGGTTTCACCAATAGAAATTCCACAAAAGATCTCTTCAGCATTCTTACCGATCTATCGATCAATAGTAGATAACTTTGATCGATCATACTTAAGAGATGCAACAATTGCACCATCTAAAATGCTTATTATAACTCATGAAAGCTTATTAGGTAATTTACAGTATCTTACTGATTGGAAAAATCAAAAAGGTATTGAAACAGAGGTTGTAACAAAAGAAGATATCGGTAATACAAGTGATCAGATAAAAGCCTATATCCAAAATATTTATGATACTTCAGAAGAACCACCTGATTATGTTCTTCTTACTGGAGATATGGACGATCAATATGCACTTCCCTCTTTTTATATAGTGAGTACTGGTGGAGAAAGTAATGTAACAGATCATCCTTATACATTGTTAGAAGGAGATGATTATTTTCCTGAAATGATCATTGGAAGATTATCTTTCGATAGTTTAATAGAGTTTCAAACTATTATTGCAAAAATACTATCCTACGAAAAAGAGCCGTTTATGTATAGTACTCATTGGTTTGAGAATGCAACCTTAGTAGCTGGAAATTACAGTAACTCTCCACCTTATCCGACTACTCCAGTTAAAGCGACAAAATGGCTTAAAGATAAAATGGTTAATTATGGTTATCAGAATATT
>CAZSOM010000368.1:0-2014 GCA_964608295.1 uncultured Candidatus Cloacimonadota bacterium | reverse complement strand
ACCAACTTTCTCATCCTGGAATGGAGCTATCATCTTCTCTACAGTATCTTCTGCAGGAATCGTATCTCCGCTTTCAATGATAAGTAATTCAGAAGTAGATGCTTTAATGAATTTGTTAATTGCAGAAGACTTACCACCTCTTTCAGTTTCTGTCATCAACTTGATTTTAGCATGTTTTTTCTCAAATCCACGAACAATATCATCAGTTCCATCGGTACAAGCACTGGAAACAACGATGATCTCCACAATCTCAGTTTTGTCAGATTTTTGCTGCAACAAAGCATCAAGCAATTTCCCAATATTAGCAGCTTCGTTATATACAATTACACCAACGCTACATAATAATTTCTTTTCCATATCTTATTTCTCTTTTGAAATGGCGTTCAACACACCATTGATAAATTTTCCTGAACTTTCAGAGCAATATTTTTTAGCGATCTCAATTGCCTCATTCATGATAATGGGAGGTGCAGTTTCTGTAAACATCAGTTCATATACAGCAACTCGCAAAACACCTACATCAAGTTTAGCTATCCGTTCAAAAGACCAATTTGTGGAATGAGTTTTAATTTTCTCATCAATTGGAGCAATATGCTTTAAAACATTAAGGACAAGATCAGAAGCAAATTTAAATATGTGACTATCCGGTAAGATATCTTTATCAGCAGCAACTTCCTCAAGAATTTTTAATAATCCCTCTGGGGATAATAATTTGAAATCATTATCTAAAAATTCAGTAGAATACAAGGTTTGAATTGCTACTTCTCTACCTTTTCTTCGCATTCCCATAACTTAACTCCAATTCTTTTTTTACTAAAAGACACTAAAAATCTGACTATTTTTAAAGCAAGAATTTTCTAATTTCGAAATTAGAAATAACTACATTAATTTAAATAAATCTATTTTAACAATTTCTTGGAATTGAAATCGAATGTAATTTTATTTGACATTTCTTATCAATAATAATAATAAAACTAAGTAATAATTATAGGAGGATTAATGGGAAATAGCACACAGAAAAAAATATTTGTATTAGATACAAATGTACTCATTCACAATCCGCGTGCAATGTTCACATTTGAAGATAACATAGTTGTAATCCCGATCACTGTAATTGAAGAAGTTGATAACTTTAAAAAAGGTGTAGATGAAAAAGGTAGAAATGCACGGCAAATAGGACGATACCTTGATTCACTTAGAGAACAGGGAAGTTTAAGAGATGGTGTTAAAACAGAAAAAGGTGGAATAATTAAGGTTGTCCTCAGCAGAAAAGTCTCTGATACAGCCACTGACATTCTTATCACGAACACAAATGACAATCTCATTATCGGTACAGCCATGTATATTCATAAAAAGGAACCTGAGAAAGAAGTAATTTTGGTTTCTAAAGATGCGAATGTAAGAATCAAAGCAGATGCAGTTGGTATCAAAGCTGCTAATTTTGAAACAGATAGCATAAATTTTTCTGAGCTTTATATGGGTTATCTCAAAATTATTGTTGATGATGGTACAATTGAGAAATTCAAAAAAGAAGAATTCTTAGTCAATGATTTTGGTGAGATATATCCAAATCAATTTGTGATGTTCTGCAAAGATGAAGAAGACGAAGATGGCTTAGTTGCCAGGTATTCAGTTACAAATAATTCCATTTACCCTTTAAAATATTATACTGGTCAGGAGATTTTCGGTATCAAGGCTCGGAACATCGAACAAGCAATGTCATTTGATCTCTTGCTTGACCCTGAAGTTAAACTGGTTAGTTTGGTGGGTAAAGCTGGGACTGGAAAAACACTTATCGCATTAGCGGCAGGATTAGATCAAGTTGTAGAGAAAAATAATTATAAACGCCTTATTGTATCTCGCCCTGTTTTTCCTCTTGGTAAAGATATTGGTTATCTTCCTGGTTCTAAATCTGATAAGTTCAATCCCTGGATGCAGCCAATCTTTGATAACATGGAGATTCTCCTTTCCAGTCGTAATGAGAAAGAAGATAATGAGAATGGCAAAATATTTG
>CAZSOM010000367.1:0-2015 GCA_964608295.1 uncultured Candidatus Cloacimonadota bacterium | reverse complement strand
AATAAATTTAAAACAATATAAAAAAATTATACATTGTTTTTTTGCTGTCTCATTTCAAATGCCCCCGCTGGTCCTGATACTACAGTTTTTCCGTTTTTCAAACTCTTCTTTAGCATATGCATTTCCAGCTTCAACAAATATTTTTAAAGTCATCATATCATAGCCTTGAAATTCTTTTTTTGCTTTATTATCTTCCTTTTAACAAATTGGAAAGTTCAAATAAATTTGGGAAGGCTGTATTTTATGGCAAAAATCAGGAATTTCAACAACCCACTAAAGAGGAACAATTGATTGCTGACGGTTGCAAACGTCTTATTGAAAATTCAATTATTTGCTGGAACTATCTATATCTTTCTAAGCTAATACATGACACTGAATCTGAAAATGAAAAGAAAAAATTGATCAATATTATCAAAAATGGTTCTGTCATCGCTTGGGGACATATTAATTTGCAAGGAGAGTTCGATTTCTCAGATGAGATTTTGAAAGATTCGATAGGTTTTCAACTTCCAGAATTATTGGAGGTTACAGTTCATTAAATCAGGAGATGAGCATTTCTTGAAAAGATTGTTAGAATAAAGGGTTACAACTATTTCTATGGGGATTTTACCCTAAATGTTTAATTATACCCTACTTTATCGGGTGATTGTAGGTGTTTAACACCTCCCAAAAATCCGGGACTGGAACCGGGCTAAAATTGGGAGTTCTAAAATCGAATAAAAGCCTTGCAAAATGAGGGTTTACGCAAAATCCTATGGAACTTTTGTGTCGTTTGTTGAAACTCACCCTTATTTAATTCACCAAGACTAAAAACAACAAAAGGGAAGCTAAAAAGCTTCCCTTTTGTTTATGTTTATATTTAAATCTTTATCTTAGTGAGTTCCAATTTCAATTGCGTTTGGAAGAGTCTGTGTAATTGCAACAGTTCCCAAACCGATTGTTCCAAGGCTTGCATTTCCTAAACTAACATCAATGTTAGAAGCTAATTCAATAGGAGCTAACGCAATAGTTGCACCAGCAAGACCAAGTCTAATTACGTCGCCTGTTAAGCCAGTTGTAGAAGCTTGATTAACGTCTATTGTGATAACACCTGTTACTGTAGTTGTCACATCTAAAAGGTTGCCACCATCAGCATCTGATAAAGTAACACTTCCAGCATCAGTGTAAGAAAATTTTTCAACACCTACTGTTGAAGTTAATACTCCATCGAATCCTATTGAAACTCCAGCCTGACCAGTTACATCGTCCATTGATATGTCATTCATTGCGTCCATTGAAAAAGCAGTAAAAGGTACCATCATCAAGATTGTTGCAATTACGAATAATTTTTTCATTGTTATTTTCCTTTTTGATAAGATTTAATTTAATTTTATAATCTTACCAGAGGTAGCCAGACAATCCATCTTTAGGGGACTCTTAGCTTTCCGCCCCAGCCTCGCAACTGGTTAGGCTTTTTCTTTGGTGTTACTTGTTTTACTGGTTTCATAATACTGCATACTGTGTGCCAAGTATTTATTTTTTTATAATCATTTGATTTAATAAACAATATAATAAAATCCAAGAAATAAATAGAAAAGCAAAAAAAGCAACTAAAGTTGCATATTTGAACTTTAGTTGCTTTTTTTATAATAAAATAAATACTTTACATTTAATTTATAAAAGTTGCTATATAAACAAAAGTTGCGATATTATTTTTTAACAAAGAGTGGTGGTTACAAAATTACGTTAAATTTTAATTTCTGCCTGCTTGGGTAAAATTAAACATTAGGATGAAAATCCCTATAGGATTTTTAAAGTCCGTCACGAAGCTTTCTGCTTTTAAAATTATCCTTAAAGTTTACATAACACCCCTTATGAGACCTTAACAAAATTAAAATTCGCTATATTCTTTGATTCTAAACTATGACGGCGAAATATGCACATGAGAAAAGTGTCTCATTTTGAGCAAATAATCAAAAATATTAACTTTGATTTTCTGCTTTTAAAGCTCAATAACTCCATATTTGAGGACGGGG
>CAZSOM010000366.1:0-2018 GCA_964608295.1 uncultured Candidatus Cloacimonadota bacterium | reverse complement strand
AGAGAGATGAGCGTTTGGATAAAGTAGACACAAAAATGCTGCAAGATCTAGCAGTAGAATATTTCAAGAAAGAAGATCAATTCATCCATATAATGGTCTGATCTGGAAAATAAGAGGATTGAATAGATAATGATAATAGTTGGGATAGATCTTGGTTCAAGAATGTCAAAAATAGTTATACTAAAAGATAATGATATTATATACTCGAATGTCAGAGATACCGGGGTAAATCCCAGGAAAAGATCTGAAGAGTTATTGGATCAAGCTTTGCAGGAAACTTCCATTTCCAAATCTGAAATCAATAGTATTTACTCGACAGGTTATGGTAGGAATATAGTTCCTTTTTCTGACAAGAGAATCTCTGAGATCAGTTGCCATGCTAAAGGAGCTAACTATTTTTTCCCGCAGGTAAAAACGATAATTGATATCGGGGGACAGGATTCAAAAATAATCTTAGTTGATAGTAGGGGACATGTAACTGATTTTGTGATGAATGATAGATGTGCTGCAGGAACTGGGAAATTCTTAGAAGTTACTGCAACAACACTGGAAACTACCATTGATAAGTTGGGAGAAATCTCCCGCATGTCAACTAATCAGGTCAACATCAATAGTACTTGTGTTGTCTTTGCAGAATCTGAAATTATTGGGCTTATTACTGAAGGGTTACAAAAACCTGATATCATCAATGCTGTTCACTACTCTATTGCCAGAAGAACAAAAAATCTTATATCTCAACTTCATTGGCAAAAACCAATAGTATTTACTGGTGGTGTAGCAAAAAATATAGGAATGCAGAAAGCAATTTCTGATTTAATGAAAACCAAAGTAGATGTACCTGAAAATTCTTTTATTACGGGAGCATTAGGAGCTGCTTTATTTGCTCGAGAACAATCAAGTGAAAAACTTTCAACTTGACATCATAATCACTTACATATTCGTTAATTGCAATTATAAATGGAGTTCAAATAAACAGAGATGAGAATTATAATATTAATATTGATAGCCATTGTTTTTTGCTTTAACGCAAATGCACAAAATGTTGCTATATCCAATATTAACGATTTATCTTACAATTTAGAACTCATAAAGTTTTACATAGAAAAAGAAGAATTTGAAAATGCTTTGGAATATATTGATAGAAGTTTAGAAGAAACGATAGAGAAAGACTCATTGTACTTTTACAAGGGTAATATTTTACAAATACAAGAAGAGTGGTTAACTTCATCAGAAGCATATGCACAAGCGATTATTTACACCTTCAATGAGCAAATTGTAGATGACCGTTTTAACCTATTCGAAACAGTGATTGTTAATGTTTCACCGCTACTGGCATTTGATGTCATATCATCTGCAGTGTCTGAAGCACAAACTACACAAAAGCAGGTTGGCTTTTTGAAAATATTAGCACAATTATATGAGATCAATCAGCTCTATGGTGAAGCAAATGATGTTTATGGAACTATCATGCAGGATGTTGAAACAACGGGAATTCCTTATTTTCAGATCAAAATTGCAACAAATGAAATTTTCTTAAAGGAATATAATAAAGCTTTAAATACTCTTGAACCTTTAATCGCAATGAATGATTCTCTTAATATTCCGAATTTGCTTTTTCTTAACTATATAGCCAATATTTCGTTGGAAAATTACGAAGCTGCAAAGAAATCACTTCTAAGGCTCTATCTGGATTATCCTCAAAACCTAAACAAAGTTGAGATTCTTTCCGGACTGGTTGATGTATTTGAACAACAAGAACAATATATTATGAGTTTGTATCTGCTAAATGAACTTCTCATGATCAGTGGTGAAGCACAGAAATTCAATTTTCAAAAAGATATAAAAAGAATAAAGCAAAAGATTTATGAAAATGAAATTATAGAAGATCAATTTAAATATTTTGAACCTGTTTTTGAAAGTGAAGAGCAGGATACAACTCCTGAAAAGGAAGAATGAAAAAGCTAAGATTTATTAACAATCTGAACAAATATATTATATTGACTCAATAATCTTATATT
>CAZSOM010000365.1:0-2023 GCA_964608295.1 uncultured Candidatus Cloacimonadota bacterium | reverse complement strand
ATCTGAAAAACCGATACAACCTGAAGCGAAAATAACAAGTGAAAGTAAAGTATAAAAAATTACGTTGTTTTTTTTCATGATTTCCCCCTTTAGTTTATTATTTAGTTACTAAACAATACGAAATTTTGTGATAAGTTTTGTCAATAGTTTTGGTTTTTGGATTTCAAGAATTTAGTTCAAAAATATTTTTCCTTTTTCTTTTAAAACTTCTGAAATCGTGTAAAGTGAGCCCGAAACCATTACAACATCATTTTCTTCAGCGTCAGAAACTGCTTTTTTTACAGCATCTACAACATCCATTATAGTCTCGTAATTAGTATGATGTTTTTTTACGATCTCAATTTGATCTTCAATTTCTGCTGCTCTTGTAGATTTATTTTTTGAAACATAAACTTTGTAGCTAACTCTGCATATATCTTTGATGATCTCGGAGAGTTTTTTATCTCGTAGAATAGCCAGTACAAAAAAAATTCTTTTGTTGGGAAAGATAGCCTTAAGATTATTAGTTAAGGCTTTTACACCTTCTACATTATGAGCACCATCAATTATAACTGTCGGATGAGATGAAATTATTTGCATTCTACCCTGCCAGTTCACTTGTGATAAAGCTTGGTAAAATTTCTGTTTATCAAGTTTTCTATCTGTTTTTTGCATGAATGTGATGAAAGCTGTAATAGCAACTGCCGCATTATAAGCTTGATGTTTTCCTAGCAGATTTACAGTAAGATCTTCCAATTCGAGTTGGTCAGAATGATAATCAAATGTTGTTCCCAATTCGCTAAGTTTAATATTGGATATTGAGAAATCTTTCCCGAATTCCTGGACTGAAGCATTTAATGTTCGTGCTCTCTTCTTTATTACTTTTTTAGCTATTTCAGGTATTCTTCCGAGAATTAAAGGAGTGTTTTCTTTGATTATCCCTGCTTTCTCATAGGCTATTTTTTCAATTGAATCACCCAAGCTTTTTGTATGATCGTATGAAATCGTTGTGATCACAGAGACAGTAGAAATAAATGGATTTGTTCCGTCTAATCTTCCTCCTAAACCAACTTCAAATATAGCATTCTCTACTTTTTTTGAATGGAACAAATTAAAAGCCATGGCTGTCGTTATCTCAAAGAAAGAAGCTTCATTTTCTTCCAGCACATTTTCCCATTTTTTATAAGTTGTTATTAGTTCATTCAATTCAACATTAATTCCGTTTAAACGGATCCGTTCACGATAATCAACCAAATGAGGTGAAGTATTTAATCCGGTATTTAACCCATATTGCATTGATAAAGCTTCGCACATTGCAGCAGTGGAGCCCTTTCCATTTGTACCAGCAATATGAATTCCTTTCAATTTCTTGTTGGGAGAATTCATTGCTATAAGAATTTTATACATTCTACCCAATCCAAGTTTGACATTGCCAGAGTGACGAAGATAGATGTAATTTAAAAATTCTTGATATTTCATAATTTGTCTCACAAAAAATACCTCCAAGGTAAACCTTGAAGGCATTGGCTATTTAATACATTATTTATTCAGTTAAACTTTCAGGCAAAACATGATCCTGGAATTTTTCGTGATGAGGGCATACGACAACTATCTCTCCGGTTTCATAATCACCATGCATGTAGTATTTATCACCTACTCCGTTTTCAGGGCATTCAAATGTTGTCTTAAGATAATTCATCCTCATCAGGTCACGCGCTGTACCTTCAAAGCTTTCTTCACGTTCAATCATATAAGATTGGATTGCTTTATAAATGGTAGTCATGTTCTTGATACATTGCTCACTTTTTTGTTTTTTGTTCACGTTGTATGTCTGGGGTAAGATTAAAATAAAAAACAGAACTACTATTGCAACTAAACTAATTATTTTATAAATATTAAACTTTTTCATTCATGCTCCTCGGAAATTTTTTTCGATAACACCTTTTTCGAGAGATTTTCGTCAAGCTTTTTGTTTAGTGAACATGCAAGTTAATTATACTTGACCATTTATTCACTTTCTTTAATCGAGTAAGAAAATTAATTG
>CAZSOM010000364.1:0-2028 GCA_964608295.1 uncultured Candidatus Cloacimonadota bacterium | reverse complement strand
TTTAGATCGATTGCTCCGTTATATCGATTTTGTCAGTATAGGTACCAATGATCTGCTTCAATATTTTATGGCTGCAGATCGCGATAATGAACAGGTCCTCCATTACAATGATACAGAAAATTCGGCATTTCTATGGTTGATGAAATTCATTATTCACCAAGCCAAAGATTTAGGTCGGGAATATGATGTAACCATATGCGGAGAAATTGCTTCGCAACCTCATATCATTCCGCTTCTCCTACGTCTTGGATACAGATCTTTCAGTATTTCACCTGTTGCCGCAACAAATATCCGAAATGTGTGTGTTAATACAGATTTAACTCTCATAAAATGATTCTATAACAGAAGCAAAAAAACATATAGATAGCACTATACTTTTTTTGCCTGAATGAAAGGTTATCGTCCTCTCGACAACGAATTATTACAATAAGTAATCTTTGGCCATTCTTTTGATGCAACTTTATTAGCCAGCATCAAAAGGTACAAAGAGATTATTACAAAGCCATGGAGGTGATCATGCAACGAACAACGGTCAATCCAGATAATCCTTGACGAGGAATAAAAACTATGAACTAATAAACAGAACATAACATCCTAATATCAATAGGTAATACAGAATATGTTACGTATAGGCGGGCGAAGTTGATAAATCTTTAATTGAATAAATGATAGAACATTACAAATGGAAATCCCAGTTAGTACAGATGAACAGACTAAAACTGTCAAATAATGAACTCTGAAAAAGGGTTACAATAATGCTTCGTTCACAATCTCAGAGATATCCTTAATGGCCAACTCGTTTTCCAGCCCCTCTGCCTTGAGGGCATCCTCTAACATCATCAAACAGACAGGACATGACACAGCCAGGATACTTGCGCCGGTATCGTGCGCTTCCCTGACCCTGACTCTACTCGGGCTATTCTGTCCACTGCCCAGGATATCAGTGTAAAAGTTACCGCATCCACCACCGCAGCAAAAAGAGTTTTCCCTAGTCCTCTCCATTTCTACCAGTTCAACCCCAGGAATGGCAGTCAAAATTTCCCTTGGCGCATCATATTCATTATTATACCTGCCTAAAAAACAGGGGTCATGATAAGTGACTTTTGCCTTGAATCCTCCAGAGACATCCAATCTGTTGCTTTTGATTAAATCTCGAAGGAGTTGCGTGTAATGGAATACCTCAAATTCATTTGAATAGTTATTTTTCAACGCATTATACGAATGAGGTGAAAGAGTGACAATCTTTTTTACTCCAAGCTCCTTGAATGTCTGAGTATTTTCCTCCTTTAGGAATTCGAACAAACCCTTTTCACCAAGCATATCTACTTCATTTCCATCGCAAATCTCCCTACTCCCTAAAATGCCAAAGGAAAGATCAGATTTCAATAATACACTTCCCAATGCCCTCGCGGCTTTCTGACTGACGGTATCATATGATCCTACGCACCCGACATAATATAGAAATTCATCGTCTTTCTCATATTGCTTTATTTCTGTATTTTCAGCCCAGTTATCTCTGTTCTGCTTCTGCTCCCGATAAGGATTGCCGTAGTCGTAAACATTTGTTAGGAACTGACCAACCATCGGGGGCGTAAGTTGTTTTTCTACCATTTCCTCCCTTGCTGCTTTCAAAATATTTACGATATCTTCATTAAATTGAAATTTGCATTGCTGGCTGCAATTCCGGCACATAGTGCAGGAATACAGAATCTCGGACAGGTGTTTGCTGGGTTTAAGCTCTTTCTTTATCAGAGAGGCATATATCAGCCACATCATTCCGCCGGGGGAATAACTTTCTAAACGGACCTTGTTATATACAGGACAGTTAAAACCCAAATAAGAATAATCACTGGTGAATTTGCAATAGCCGCATCTGAAACATCTATGTATTATATCTTTATAATCTTTAAGTGCCATTTAATCACTCCAATTTCCCGGGTTCATAATAGCGTTTGGATCTAATGCTTTCATCACCCTTTTCATTAGTTTTACTGTGTTGGGATCCATCCTCTGCATCATTAAACTTTG